>JANXUR010000020.1 GCA_025356095.1 Acidobacteriaceae bacterium
GGACTTTTGCTGTGCCGCAGCGTTCCGAAGAACGCTTCCGAGGTGGTCCGCCCACTGCAAATGATCATCTGCAACGATGATTAAGCTGTCCGGCATACTAGCATGATTTGAAGCGAGATGTGGAAAACTTTCTGGAAGAATTTTTAGCATTGCACCATAGGTGCGACTTTGCATCGAGCGCGGTGCAGAATGCAGTCAACTCGACCCATCTGCGGCGAGAATATAAGACGTAGCGAGGCAGCCAACGGAGAACAACGGCTCTAGCGGTACACCACTTAAAGCTAGTCGTCACTGGTACGGTCGCGCCGCCAAAACGGCACGGTGCCCTCAATGCCTGCCCTCGATGCCGCTCTTGATGCCGCTCTCGATTTATGCCCTCGATGCCTGACGCCATGATCCTTAGCAATTTCTATATTTCGAGACTTGCAGAAAGTTGGAATTATTATCAAGGTTGGCGATTCTGGGTTTCCCGTCGTTCTACCTTGTTTCTGACAGGCAGGCAGAGCGGGTTCGCCCCGCCGATTGCACTTCGATTGCACTTCGATTGCACCCGCGCCGTTTGCCCTAACTGCCCCCAATCCCTTATACTCATGGTTTGCCCTATCCCGCTGCTTGGGTCTGGCGAAACAAGATTCGAAATATTGAGGTCGTTCCATGCCTAAACGTACATTTCAGCCTAATCGCCGGCACCGTGCCAAGACGCACGGCTTCCGCGCCCGTATGAGCACCAAGAATGGCCGCGCTGTGCTATCGCGCCGCCGCGCCAAAGGACGGGCGAAGATCGCCGTTTCGGCCGGCTTCCGCGACTAAGTGGTTTGTTTTTCGTGGTTTGCTTCTGGTTCGCTTTTCTGGTTTGCATTTCACGAGGCGGTTACTCCGGTAGCCGCCCATTTGCCATCGCAGCGCCAGTACTCGCTGAAGTAGTCGCTGAGCCAAACCCATCATCGCCGTGACCGGCACCCCCGAGCTGAGCGCCCAGGAATCCACAGCCAGCGAGCCCCTTAAGCCGCCCATGGCTGCGCTTACCCATGCCTCCTCGCCCTTGCCATCCTCGGCGGATATTAGCTTCCCCAAAGCCAAGCACCTGCGCAAGCGTGCCGACTTTGAGCGCGTGTACAACCAGGGCCGACGCCATTTCTCGGCGCATCTCACGGTCTTCTTCCGTCGCCGCGAGCCGGGCGACGTGCTGCATTTGCCCGCGCCAGAACAAAACATCTCCGCTAGCCGCGTCGGTTTTACCGTTGGTCGCGCTTTGGGCGGTGCGGTGGACCGCAATCGCCTAAAGCGCCGGATGCGCGAAGCCGTCCGGCATGAAATGCCAGCTCTTACTGTGCCGGTGGATGTCATCATTCACCCCAAGCGCACAGTGCTGACTGTGGATTTTGTGATTTTGCGCAAAGAGATGGCAGACGCATTCGCCGCGGTGGAGCAAGGCAAGGGCGCACCGCCCCAGCCGCGTGCACCGCGCAGCGGCAAGCGCGCGCCAGCCAAATCCGCTAAGCCAGCCAAGCCAGCCAAGCCCGCTAAGCCCGACTCGGCTGCACCAGCTAACAAGACCCCGTCCGCCAGCCACTCCGCTGGAGGCAAGCATGGAGGCAAAGGCTGATGCAAACTTTTTTCCAGAAGCTCGCTTTGGGTCTGCTGCGCGGCTACAAATGGCTGCTCTCGCCGCTGTTGCCGCCTTCCTGCCGCTTCGTCCCCACTTGTTCGGAGTATGCGCAAGAATCTATTGCCTACTACGGGGTTTGGCGCGGCACAGCGAAAGCTGCATCGCGGATTCTGCGTTGCCATCCCTTTTCGCGAGGCGGCTTTGACCCGGTTGTGAAAGACTATCTAGCAGCGACGAACACGACATCGGCAGAAACAATATCCAAGACTTCGCCGCGTCATCATTCTTAGATCATTCAGCAGCTGGATCGCCAGCCGCACAGGGAAGCAGAGGAAACAGTCCGTTGAACCAACTCCCCAACCCCCAGCAAGAACCCGGGATCGAGCGCCGTTTACTGCTCGTATTCGCGCTCACTTTTGTCGTCATCGTCGGGATGCAGCAGTTTCTCGGCAAGTATCTGCCCGGCGCGCAGCCCGCGACGCAGCCCAAGGCTGCCGCGCAGGCGCCTGCCCCGGCGGGGACGACGCCAGCAGCCCCCGCACCCATGGGTGCAACGGCTACGGGCAACGCGCCAACCATTGGCGCAGGCCCCGCCGCCAATGCTGCCGCTGCAACTTCCGCCCCCGTTCAAGCCTCTGCGGAGACTGAAACCGTCATTGAGACCGACGTCTTCAAAGTTACGTTCACCAACAAAGGGGGCTTGGTAAAAAGTTGGGTTCTGAAGCAACACACCGATGACAAAGATCAGCCGCTTGATCTGGTGGATCATTTGGCGGCTGAAAAGTATGGCTTGCCGCTCTCCTTCTTCGCCTATGACGAGGGCCTGCGCAATCAACTGAACACTGCCCTGTATGTCGCATCGGCCAGCGGCACACTGAAAGCTCCCGCCGACCTCACCTACGAATATCGTCAAGGCGATCTTGCGGTGCGCAAGAGCTTCCACTTCGATAACACCTATGTGCTGAAGGTGCAGACATCCGTCCAGCGCAATGGCGTGGAAGCCTCCGCCTACCCGGCCTGGCCTTCGGGTTTTGGCGAGGAGCCTAGCTCCACTCAGTATCCGCAGCAGCGCGTCTCCTATCTTTCGGGCGACAAGCTGGAACGACTGGAGCCGAAGAATGTAAGCGGCGGCGCCACCCTGCCCGGCCCCTTTACCTGGGCTGGCCCCAGTGGCCGCTACTTTGCAGCGCTATTTCTGCCGAATGATGCCGCCAATGCCACACTGGTGACCCTGCATGGCCCGCTCGATGTGCCCAAGAACGCGCGCAATCCCAAGGATGGCGAGCCGGTGCAGGTGAGCATTCTGGGCGCAGCGGTAGGCAGCAAAAGCGGCCCCACCTCCCAGCGCCTGTTCGTTGGCCCCAAAGCCTTTGACCTGCTAAAGGGTATTAAGACCGAAGACGGCAACGGCCCCGACTTGACCGGTGCCGTGGACTTAGGCAAGTGGCTCTACTACATCGCTTCGCCGCTTTTTCTGTGGCTTAAGTGGACTTACCAGCACGTAGTGCAAAACTGGGGCTGGGCCATCGCGCTCCAGACCCTGATCATCAACCTGGCGCTACTGCCCTTGCGTGTCACCTCCATGCGCTCGGCGCTCAAGATGCAACGCTTGCAGCCAGAGATGGATGCGGTCAAGAAGAAGTACGAAAAGTATGCACTACGCGACCCCCGCCGGCAGGAAATGAACAAGGAGATTGGTGCGCTGATGCAGGCGCAGGGCGTCAACCCCATCGGCGGATGCCTGCCGCTGATCATCCAGATGCCGTTTCTGATTGCTTACTACCGCGTGTTGCAATCCGTCTTCGAATTGCGCCACGCCGAGTGGCTGTGGGTTCACGACCTGGCTTCGCCCGACCCCTACCACCTTCTGCCCATCGGCGTCATCGGCACCATGTTCCTGATGCAGCGGCTTACCCCCAGCCCCGGCATGGATCCGGCACAGCAGAAGATGATGGCCTTTATGATGCCGGTAATGCTGGGCTTCATCAGTTGGAATCTGCCAGCAGGACTTGGCCTCTACTGGGTAGTTGGTAGCGTAATCGGCATTGTGCAGCAGCAGGTGATGAACCGCACCTCGTTGGGCCAGCAGATGCGCGAAATGGCAGAGAAGCGCGCCCGCGACGCCAAGCGGAAGAAGTAACAGAGCTGCGTTGGTAAGGTGTGGGTTAAGGTCTGGGTAAAGTTCTGGTTGCGTGCGATACAGTCCGGCGGAGTGTTGCCGGACTGTATCGCCAGACTCTCGCGTTTGTCGCCCGATCTTTGCCGGTACTCTCCGGCAATATCCCGGCAGCTACCGGAAACGCGCTAGAATACAGGTTCGAAAAGATCGCTAAATTTGTACGAGCGCGAGGAGCACCACTTTGTCCATCGCAGATAAGACGGCCGCCGCACAGAAGATCAACCAATTTCTTGCCGGCATCATCAACCATGGCGGCTTCCGCCTCAAGTACCGCATCTCGGTAGATCCCCCGCCGCCCAATGAGTGGGATAACCCCGAGATTTTAGTGGAGTTCGCCGGCCCCGATTCGCCGCTCTTGCTGGAACATGGCGCGGAAGTGCTGCGCTCGATTGAGCAGTTGACTCTGGAAGCGATTCACGCCGGGCAAGACGACCACGACAAGGTTCTGTTCGACTGCAAGGGCTTTCGTTCGGCCCGCGTGGCGGAGTTGCGCATGTTAGCCGAAGTGGCTGCCACCAAAGTGCGCGAGTCGCAAGAGCCTTTCCACTTTGTGCCTATGTCGTCACGCGAGCGCCGCTTGGTACACCTTGCGCTGAAGCAGGAAGAAGACCTGCGCACCGAAAGCGAAGGCGAAGCCCGCGAACGTCATGTCGTTGTCTGTCCGAAAGACTATGTTGCACCCGCATCCGGCAGCAGCACTCGCAACCGCCGCTTTCAGATGTTGAACTAACCAAGACCCGCCCAGCGCCACGGTCCGAAGCCGCAGTCACGTGGTTTCCGAAGCGTTCACACGCGTTCCTGCGCTTTCACGCAATCGCCACGCGGCTCCGGTAGAATGCCCAAATCACCGGGCTGCATCACCCGCCCGGCCCGGAGGCGCGTGTGTCTGAAGAACTGCCCGTGAATATGCCACTGCCAGAGCCCCTTCCGCTCGAAGTCTCCGAGCAGACCATGGAACTGCTCACCGAAGTCCCCATCTTCTCTCTGCTGGATGACCGCGAGCGCTCCGACCTGATGCGGCTGATGAAGTCGCGCACACTGGCGGCAGGTGTCGTGCTCTTCCGCACCGGGGATGCCGCCGACAGCCTCTACGTGATTTGCAAGGGCTCAGTGGACGTGTATGTGGATACCTATGAAGGGGAGCGGCTGAAGCTGCTAGAGCTGGAAGCTGGCGACGTGGTGGGCGAAGTATCGTTTCTGGATGGCGGGCCCCGCGCTGCCACCGTCATCGCCACTGAGGATTGCGACCTGCTCGAATTTGACCGCACCGAGCTTTACGAGTTTGTGAAGTGCCATCCCCACGCCGCGCTAGACTTACTCACCGTAATGGGCAAGCGCCTGCGCAAGACTGACCAGTTGCTCCGCAACCGAGCCACCAAGAACCTTAACGAAGAGGAAGAAGAACAGTTAACCTTCGGCGACCGCGTCTCAGACCGGGTCGCGTCCTTTGGCGGTTCGTGGCCTTTCATCATCATGTTTCTTTCCATCATGGTGATTTGGGTCATCGTCAATCAACTCCTGCACATGCCCTTCGACCCCTATCCTTACATCTTGCTGAACCTGTTCCTCTCGATGCTGGCTGCCCTTCAGGCCCCCGTCATTATGATGAGCCAGAACCGCCAGACAGAGAAAGACCGGCTCAAGGGCGACTTAGACTATCAAGTGGACTTGAAGGCCGAACTGGAGATTGCGCATCTGCACACCAAGGTAGACCAGATTTACGAGAATATGCAGGCGTATATCTCACAGCGCGAACGCGCCCGTCGCGCCGATGATTCCGACGCGCCGTAAGTGCACCGGGCTAACACCGGGCTACCACCGGGCTAACACCGGGCTAACACCTCGATAACCCGCCGCGCGCGGGTTCGCTACGTCTTGCAGTTTTCGAGACATGGGGCTCCCCCCTCCTACTACAATCAACCCATGCACCTTGACGACACTATCGTCGCCATTGCCACCCCTGCGGGCCGGGGAGGGATTGGCGTGGTGCGTCTGGCCGGGCCAGCAGCACGATCCATCGCCGCCCCCATGCTGCGCTTGCAGCATCAGCTGGCACCCGGCCGTGCGATCTTCGCCGAACTCATAGACTCCACACGCAACCCCTATCATTCTGACCCCGCGAATGCGGTAGAAGAACCTCTACCCAGGCTGGACTCCCGCAGTCAGCCGGCAGCCTCAGTCAACCAGCACGAAAGCGCTGCAAGAATTGATGAAGTCGTCGTCACTTACTTTGCCAAGCCACACTCCTACACCACAGACGACATTGTGGAGATTTCGGCGCACGGGTCCCCCGTGGTGTTGCGCCGCATTGTCGAGATGGCGTTGGCTAGCGGTGCGCGGCTGGCCGAACCCGGCGAGTTCACCCAGCGCGCCTTCTTGAATGGGCGCCTCGACTTGACTCAAGCCGAAGCCGTCCGCGACTTGATTGAGGCCCAGACTCTGCATCAGGCGCAGGTCGCGGCGCAGCAGTTGGGCGGCGCCCTTTCACGACGCCTCCTGCCCGTCAAGCAGCAATTGGTGGAACTGATCGCCATCTTAGAAGCTGGCGTGGATTTTGCTGAAGACGACGTCTCCGTGCTGCCGGACGCAGCAATTCTCGCGCGCATCGCCGCCGTACATGTGCCGCTGGAGTCGCTGGCAACTTCTTTCGCGTATGGCCACCTGGTACACGCAGGCCTTACCCTCGCCATCGTAGGGCGCCCCAACGTCGGCAAGTCCAGCCTATTCAACCGCCTGATTGACCGCGACCGCGCCATCGTGACGTCCACGCCCGGCACTACGCGCGATCTGGTTACAGAAACCATCTCCCTCAGCGGCATTCCGCTCACGCTGGTAGATACGGCAGGCATCCGTGAGTCGCTCGACGAGGCTGAGAGCATCGGCATCCGTAAGTCGCAAGAGGCACTCGCTGATGCAGACCTGATTTTGCTAGTGCTGGATTCATCGGTGGGCGTTACAACGGAAGACGAAGCGCTCATCACGCTGGTCGGCGCCCAGCCCGCGATCTTCGTGCAAAACAAGTCGGACTTGGCAGCGACCGCCCCAGACTTCGCTTCTTTCGCTCCTAGGGCAACGACTGCCACGCCAACTGCCACGGCCATAAACACCACGCCCACCGAACCGGTCGTCGCCCATTCGCGTCTATGGCCAAGTGCGCCCGAGCACACGTCTCGCGGCGGACCCTTGCCGCAGCCTCTTATCGTCCAGACCTCAGCCATCACCGGCGAAGGCATCGCCGAACTACGCATGGCGATTCTGCAAGCGATGGGCGCAGGTCCCACTTCGCAAAGCGAAGCCGGATTCCTCACCACCGCCCGCCACCAGCAAATGGTGAAGCATTCGCTGGACTCACTCGCCAAAGCCGCAGACGCCGTCCGCTCTCGCACGCCCCACGAGATGCTATTGCTTGACCTCTACGCCAGCCTCCGCCCCCTGGACGAAATCACCGGCACCACCACCACCGACGATATCCTCAACCAAATCTTCAGCACTTTCTGCATCGGAAAGTAACGTGGCGTTTTGGGGCGCTGTGGCAGAACTACGGGCTATTTTTCCGCACACGGATGCGATTCAGCTTCGCTGTCGCAAGGCTCAGGGCAGGGGTTGTATGGTCTTTTGTCCGCTGCACTCCACGCGCACTCTACTGCTTCTTACAAAACGTGATCAGGTCGTTCGAAACCTGGGTGGCTCCGTCCAGCACACTGGGAACATCATGCGGCGCATCCGCTACGCAGGCGAGTGTAGGGGGAACTCCGGCGGCCGTAAGCTGGTCGGCATACCCCAAGCCAAGGGGCACAGTCTGATAGGGATCCAACCCCCCGAAGATGAGGTGTACATCCGTCTTGGGGTAAGTGTAATTCGCACCCGGAGCCACTACGCTATCCGCTAGAAACAAAGGTCCCAGAGTACTAGCACCTTTCAGCGCTACTGCACTCGAACACAGGGCTGTGCCATAGGCAGGGTCGAGCAGGTTCACTGCCGTGGTGGTGCCGTAACAGAGATTTACATTGTTGTAACTACACGATCCAACGGTCGCGTTGGCATGAGGCTGATTGCAGACACAGCCATAATCTATCCGCGCATTGGTGGGCCCGCTGGTGGATTCGACCATGTCAAAGGTGGAAGCGAGACCTCCATGAGCGAGGCCATACGAAAGTAAAGAGGATCCCCCACTATTGCCGGTGCCGCAGAAGGCTTCGCTCGTTCCGCCGGAATGGATGGACGTGTTGTTCTTGATCCATACCGCGAACGTGCTAAAGCGGCAGGCCAGGCGCCGGACCCCGCCGGGCCCAGACAGCCATCCTGCAATGGGGCTAGGCTGGAAGGTGGGCGTTGCCCAAGTCACTTGCGCGGTCGTAAACCCGGCATTCACCAGATTGGAGATGGCAGTCGCGCCATACGTAAACTGTTCGTAGAGTGACACCGCCCCGCCACCTGCCACCATCACCACCGTGCCCCGCGGAGTGCCCACTGGCAAAGTAACCTTTACGTATGCATCCTGATCCGCTACCTCAGGGCAGCCACTTACGGTTACTTTGTAACAAGTGCCGTTGATAGACGGGTTGCTGCTTGAAGTCGGGCAAGTGTAGGTCGAAAAATTGATAACGGATCCTAGCGGATCGCTGGCGGAGATGGTAGCTGCTGCGGAATTAGAAGCAGTTGGGTCCGCTACCGATAGCGCTGTAACTAGCACGTTAACCAAGGGCGGAGTTACTGGTGCAAGGTACAGCCCAGTCGCGTCCACTGTGCCCACCGTGCTATTACCGCCGTTGATTCCATTCACTTGCCAGGTGACCGCTGTATTTGCGCTGCCGGTGACAATCGCGTCAAACTGCTCCCAACCACCTTGGCCGAGTTGACTGGTCGATGGGTTGATGGCTACTGAGACCGGGCCCACCGGCACAATCGTGGTGCTCGCCGTACCCGTGCGAGTCGCGTCAGAGGTTAGCGTCGCCGTTACTGAAACCGTCGCCGGGCTTGGAATCGTTGTCGGCGCGGTATAGTTTCCGTTCGCGTCTACCTTTCCGACAATCGAGTTACCGCCAGAAACGTTGTTCACTTGCCAGCTTACGGCTGTGTTGAATGAGCCGCTCACAATGGCCTTGAACTGCTTGGTTCCTCCTGCCGTCAAGCTTAACGACGCTGGGGTCACTGTCACCGAGACGGTGCTTCCCCTCACGGTGAGCTTGGTCGAGCCGCTTACTGAGCCTACAGTCGCAGTGATGGTGGCGGTCGCTTGGGCCAGGCCCGTGGCCAGCCCGGTGCTGGCTATACTCGCCGCTAGGTTGTTTGAGGAGATCCAAGCCGCCGTAGTCGTCAAGTTAAGTGTGCTG
This sequence comes from Acidobacteriaceae bacterium, assembly GCA_025356095.1. Taxonomy (GTDB): domain Bacteria; phylum Acidobacteriota; class Terriglobia; order Terriglobales; family Acidobacteriaceae; genus JANXUR01. The sequence goes on from JANXUR010000020.1 coordinate 9,122, forward strand.
CCGTCGCTGTAGGTGCCGGTGGCGGTGAACTGCCGAGTCAAGCCTACGGCCGTTGAAGTGTTGGCTGGGGTCACCGCGATAGAGACCAAAGTGACGGTGGCGGTGGTTACAGTCAGCGTGGCTGAGCCTACTACCGAACCGAAGGTAGCCGTCATCGTGCTGCTGCCGACGGCGCTCCCCGTAGCCAGACCCGAGGCTGTCACCGTGGCCGCCACAACATTCGAGGAGGCCCAAGTCACCGTATTGGTCAGGTCCTGCGTGCTACCGTCGTTGTAAGTCCCTGCCGCAGTGAATTGCTGGGTATGCCCCACCGTCACCGACGCAGACAGCGGCGTTACTGCAATGGAAACCAGGGTTGCAACTACGCTCACGCTCGCTGCATTGCTGCTAATCCCGCCGAAGTTGGCGGAGATGACTCCGGCTCCAGAACCCACTCCTAACGCTAATCCCGAACTGCCAACCGTTACCACGGCCGGATTGGCAGCGCTCCACGTCACCACGCTCGTCAAGTCTTGGGTGCTGCCGTCGGCATAGGTTCCCGTCGCCGTAAACTGCTGGCTCCCGCCATACGCAATTGAAGCTGCGGTGGGGGTCACTTTGAGCGTTATCAGTGGGTTGGCTGCAACTGTGAGAGTTGCGCTACCAGTACCCGTGCCCAGTGTTGCCGTGATGGTTGCCGTGCCCGCCCCTGCGCTGGTCGCTTGTCCGTTGCTGCCTGTCGCATTACTGATTACGGCCACAGTCGCGTCAGAACTACTCCATGAGACTGCCGCAGTGATGTCCTGAGTGCTGCCATCGGTGTAACTGCCAGTTGCCGTGAACTGCTGCGTCGCGCCCAATGAAATGTTCTGCGCCTGAGGCGACACAACAATAGATACCAGGCTCGCGGCAGTCACCGTCAGGTTGGCGCTTCCGCTGAGCCCATTGAACGTAAAGTTGATGGTGGCACTCCCGGTTCGGATGCCGGTCGCCAAACCTGAGCTGCCCGTCGTGTCTGATACCGTCGCCACCGTGCCGTCACTGGAACTCCAGTGTCCGGTCTGAGTTACATCCTGTGTCGTGCCGTCACTGTAAAGCGCCGACGCAGTGAATCCCTGCGTGGTTCCTGCTGCCACCGCCGCCGTCCCCGGTGTCACCGTGATCGCGATGACTTGGGCGGTCGTTACGGTCAACGTGGCCTCCGTGCTCAGCGTCCCAAAGCTCGCCGAAATATGGGCCGTGCCCGTGCCCAGGCTTGCGGCCAATCCGGTCGCGCTGATGCTCGCCACCGCCGGTGCATCCGAAGTCCAAGTAGCTGTCGCAGTCAAGTCTTCCGTGCTGCCGTCAGAGAAGGTCCCGGTCACGCTAAACTGCTGCGTCGTTCCTAGCGCCACGCTGGCTGAGGCCGGTGCTACCGCCAGTGCCACCAATGCTGCGGGCCCAACCGTCAGTCGGGTTCCGCCGCTCACGCTGCCCGAGGTGGCTGAAATCTGCGCGGTGCCCGCAGCGATCGCGGTCGCCAGCCCAGCCGAACCCAAACTGGTGCTGATCGTCGCGACAGCCAAGGTATCCGAACTCCATACCACCGTCGCGGTAACGTCCTGCGTGCTGCCATCGCTGAACTGCCCCGTCGCGGTCAGTTGCTGGGTCATGCCTAGCGCTACAGTGGGCACAGCAGGGGTGACTATAATCGCCACCAACAGGGGCGGCGTGATGGTGACGGTGGTGGAGCCGGATATCGAGCCTGCCGTCGCCGTCACCGTGGTGCTTCCTGCCGCTACGGCAGATGCCAGTCCGCTGCTGCTTACCGTCACTACCGAAGTGCTGCCACTGCCCCACACTACGGTTCCGCTTAGGTCTAGCGTACTGCCATCGGAGTAGGTGGCGATTGCAGTCAGTTGCTGCGTTGTGCCCAAGGCAAAACTCGGGTTGACCGGGGTCACCGCTAGCGAAACAATCTGCGCCGGCCCAACCGTCACGGTCGCACCTGCGGAGAATCCGCCCGTCGTCGCGGTGATGGTGGTGTTGCCGAGAGTTGCGCCCGTGGCCAGGCCTGTCCCATTCACGCCCACGATACTTGCATTCGCGGACGTCCAGCTCGCGGTACTCGTCAGGTCTTGCGTCGTGCCGTCGGAATAGGTGCCCGTGGCGGTGAACTGCTGCGTCAGCCCGGCTGCGATCGTCACATTCGCCGGTGTCACTGCGACGCTCACTAAGTTGGGAGCCGTCACGGTCAAGGCCGCAGTGCCACTGACCGATCCCACGGCTGCTGTAATGTTGCTGCTCCCCGCGATCTTGCCGGTGGCGGCGCCGCTTGCCGTTACCGTCGCCGTGGTGCCATTCGCGGACGTCCAACTCGCAATGCTCGTCACGTCTTGCGTCGTGCCGTCGGAATAGGTGCCCGTGGCGGTGAACTGCTGCGTCAGCCCGGCTGCGATTGTCGCGATAGGCGGGGTCACTGCGATGCTTACCACCGTCGCGGCTGTTCCAGTGCCGCTCAGCGACACCGTCTGTGGTGAGTTGGCCGCATTGTCTGTGACCGTCAAAATCCCACTCCGGCTGCCTGCTGCCTTAGGAGAAAAAGTCACAGAAACCGTGCAGCTTGCGCCTCCTGCCAGCGCGCTGGGGCTCAGCGGACACGAAGAAGTCTGCGCGAAGTCCGTCAAGCTCGTGCTGATGCTGGTAATACGCAACGCCGCACTCTGGTTGTTGGTCAGAGTCACAATCTGTGACGTACTGCTGGTGCCCAAGGCTTGCCCGCCATACGTCAACGTCCCGGGGCTGGTAGATGCCGCCAGCAGCCCCATGCCATTCAAGCTTACGGTGGGATTCACGGCGGCGTTGCCAGCGACGGTCAGAGTGCTATTCCGGGTTCCTGCTGCCGTTGGCGTGAAAAACACCGACGCGGTGCACGTCTTACCCGCCGCTAGCGTCGCCGGGCTGAGCGGGCAGGTCGTCGTGGTGCTGTAGTCTGAAAGATCCGCCGTGATGCTGCTGATGGTAAGGCTGCTGCTTTGGTTGTTCGTGACTGTAACCGTCTTGGCTGTGCTCTTTTTGCCGACCACCGCGTTGGCAAAGCTGAGGGACGTGGGCGCTGCTGTGACCGCGTTCACCCCAGAGCCGCTCAACGCCAGATTTTGTGGCGAACCGGTTGCGCTGTCATTCACGCGTAGCGTGTCCGCCCGCGACCCCAATGCGGCGGGCGTAAATGCCACAGAAATGGTGCAGGTTCCCTTTGACGCCAACGTTGCCGGGCTCAGCGGACACGTCGTCGTCCACGCGTATTCTGCCAAACTGGCTGTAATGCTGGTGATCGTCAGCGCTTTGGTGAGCCCGTTGCTCAGGGTTACCGTCTTGACCGCGCTCGTCGTGCCTACTACTTGGTTCCCATATGCCAGATTTCCCGGTGACAACGTCACAGACCCGGCCCCAAAGGCCGGGCTGCTGGCCCAAAATGGCACAAACGCAAGAAGCGTCCAAAGAATTTTGGAAGGAAACCCCATAGAACCTTTCAGACTCAGCTAAGCCAACTTGTGAGCCTGTTCGGGCGTTCGAAGGGCTTACCCAGCGACACGAAGGTGCGGGCCTCTTGACAGTATTGCAGCCTAAACAGAGAGTCAAGTTAAAATTCGTGCGTAACATACCCAAGAGACAGGCTGGCGCTCTTGCCAACAAGCCTTTACCCAAGGATACCTTGGGTAAAGCCGCGTCGCGCCGGGTAGAGCCGGATCAAGCCATGGTTAGCCGGGTTCGGGAGGCTCTTTACCTGCCTGCACCCCGCTCGGCGCACACAGCGGCATCTGGGAATTGGGTCAGTCTCTCTCTGTAGCCCTGATGATCCCTCTAAGAATATCGTTATTGCATTCTGCCGCAGCATGTGAAACGATGCACCAGCCCAAGTATACGGTTCGATATTCGTTCGACATTCGATTGAGGTCATGAACAATGCGCGTTTCAAGACAAATTGCACTCCCGCAGTGGGCGATCACGATTCTGGCAGCAATTTTGGCAGGCACCATAAGCTTAGCGGGCTGGACGGCGGGCGCTGTCTCGGCTGCGGCTCAGAACCCTGCACCAGGCGCTGATCCGCACACGCAGCCGTGGATGAACAAGCAGCTCTCCCCCGAAAGCCGCGCCGAGCTAGTGCTGAAGCAGATGACCTTGGACGAGAAGATCGCTCTATTGCACGGCAATGGCATGGCCCATGTGCCGCAATGGCAGATGCCCCTCACCAGTCTTTCTAACGGCGGTGCCGGCTATGTGGAGGGCGTGGAGCGGCTTCGCATTCCGCCGCTGAATCTCTCAGACGCTGCCTATGGCGTCCGCGACAGCGGTGCCAATGGTCGCTACTCGACCGCGCTCCCCTCTACCTTGGCAGCCGCCGCGAGTTGGGATACCCAAGGTGCCTGCCAGTACGGCGCACTCATCGGCCGCGAGTTGCGGGCGCAAGGCTTCAACATGACCTTGGGCGGGGGAGTGAACTTGACGCGTGAACCCCGCAATGGCCGCACCTTCGAGTACGCCGGAGAAGACCCCCTGCTCGGTGGAACTATGGTCGGTCATCTGATGAAGTGTGAGCAGGCCCAGCACGTGATTGGCGACATCAAGCACTTTGCCATAAACGACCAGGAGACCGGTCGCAACATCGTCAGTGCCGTCATCTCGAAGCGTGCCATGCAAGAAAGCGATCTGCTCGCCTTCCATATCGGCATCCAGATCGCCAACCCCGGCGCAGTCATGTGCTCCTACAACCGCATCAATGGCGACTACGCCTGTGAAAATGCCTATATTCTGCACGACGCGCTCAAGCAGGATTGGGGCTTCAAGGGCTTTGTCCTTTCCGACTGGGGGGGGACCCACAGCACCGAGAAGGCCTCCGCAGCAGGCATGGATCAAGAACAGCCCATGGCGGATTTTTTTGGGCCGAAGCTGAAGCAGGCTGTCGCCGCTGGCAAAGTGACCATGGCTGATATTGACGACCACGCCCGCAGAGTCCTCTACGCGGAATTCCTTTCCGGAGTGGTGGACTATCCCATTGAGAAGGGCGTGGTGGATGTGCAAGCAGGACTGGATATTGCCCAGCAGATCGAAGAAAAGAGCATTGTTCTGCTCAAGAACGACAATGCCATCCTTCCATTGGACGCAGCAAAGGTGAAGAGTATTGCGGTGATTGGTGAGCATGCCGATTTAGGCATGATCTCCGGTGGTGGCTCAGCCCAGGTAGACCCCCCGGGCGGCAACGCGGTAGCGCCTCCGGGCATGGGTGCGACCCACTGGCAAGATCACATCTGGTTCCCCACTTCGCCCCTTAAGGCCCTCAAGGCTAAGTTTCCCAATGCCCGCATCGAGTTCAACTCGGGGCATGACCGCAAGGCTGCTGCCGACTTTGCCAGAAATTTTGATGTCGCCATTGTTTTTGCCTCGCAATGGCTGTCAGAAGGCGTGGACTTACCCAGCCTCTCACTGCCCGATAAGCAGGATGCATTGATTGAACTGGTGGCCGACGCGAACCCGCATACTATCGTCGTGCTGGAGACCGGTACGGCTGTCACCATGCCGTGGCTCGGCAAGGTGCAAGGCGTGGTGGAAGCGTGGTACGCCGGTAGCAGCGGCCACAAAGCGCTGGCCAACGTATTAACCGGAGAAGTCAATCCTTCCGGCAAGCTACCCATGACCTTCCCCAAGAGCGAAGCCGACCTGCCGCATCCCGTTATTCCGCAGCCTACTGCCGAGGATGTGGGTCAGGGCGACGGCTCCAATACTCCTACCCACGAAGCTTCAAAGTATGCCGTGCACTATGACGAAGGCCTGAAGGTTGGCTATAAGTGGTATGAGTCTGAGCACAAAGAGCCACTCTTCGCCTTCGGCTTTGGTCTCTCTTACACCAACTATGCCTATTCTGATTTGAAGGTAGATAGTGGAAAGCGCAGCGTGAGCTTCGCGGTGAAGAACACAGGCAAGCGCACTGGCACGGAGGTTGCGCAGGTGTATGCAACTTTGCCGGACTCCGCCGGCGAGCCGTTCAAGCGGCTCGTAGGTTGGCAGCGGCTCGAACTGGCTCCAGGAGAGTCGAAGACGGTGACGGTTGCCCTTAACCCGCAAGTAATATCTATTTTTAATGAGCAGACGAATACCTGGAGCTTGCTGCCCGGCACTTACAAAGTAGCAGCAGGCCCATCTTCAAGCGACACGCCGCTGCACGCGACGCTCCAGCTTCCCTAGGCGCTGGTGGGCCTTGGGGCGCGGCCAAGCTAGGTGGTCGTAGGTCATGATCGTGTTATTAGATCAAGATAATGTACTGGCGGATTTCGAGGGTGCCTTTCGCGAACAATGGCGAGCACGGCACCCCAAGATTCCCCCGGTGGAAGCCGCTGCTCGCCGGTCATTTGCCCTGAAGGATGAGTATCCCCCCGAAATGCTGGAGCAAGTGCGTGCCATCTACCGCGCGCCGGGGTTCTTCCGCAACCTTACGCCCATCGCTGGCGCGCTGGAAGGCGTGGCGGCGCTGGTCGCCGCTGGCTGCAAGGTCTTTATTTGCAGTGCACCATTGGATTACTACGACCACTGCGTGTTAGAGAAGTTTCAGTGGGTCGAGCAGCATTTGGGCCGCGAGTTTACTCGCCGCCTCATCCTAAGCAAAGACAAGACGCTAGTACATGGCGACTTTTTAGTAGATGACAATCCTGCGATCACGGGGCAGCACACACCGACCTGGCGGCACGTTGTTTATGACCAGAGTTACAACCGCGAAGTAATGGCCCCGCGCATGACTTGGCAAAACTGGCGCGACGTGCTGCTAGGAGGCGAACCGATAAACTCCGCCGAGTAGCACATTCGCACCCTCCACTGTACCCAAGGCCTACTTACACCGCCCGCAGTACACGCACACCGTAAGGCTCTATGTGGAGTGTTCCACTATAGCGCGCCCCCGTCAAAGCGTCGGTGTAGTCACTCGTCAGTTGCGCCGATTGCGCCACTGCCGCGTGGTTCAACAAGTAAGTCAGGCTCCCACCCTTGGCCCGCCGTATTGCCACTTCCATCGCCGCAGGGGCCTGAATCGGAGTCTTTACCCCGCTGGTTGCCACCAGCGTTAGCAGCACCCGCGCTAAATCCCCAGGCTCAAGGTGCGCACCCAAATAGATCGCCTTGCCTTGGCCGAAGCGGTTCTGCGTAATGGCAGCCTTCCCCGCATGCATACCGGTGGTGTAAGTCGCCAGCACTTCTGCGCCTTTCGGGTCGAGAATGTCTGACCAGATGTGGCACCCGGCGTCTGCCCCAGTAAGCAGACCCGCGAATTTCACTCCTTGCTTTGCCGAATAGATGGGCTGATAGTCGAGTAACTCCGCTCCCATCACATCGCGCAGCAGGCCCGGCAGCGGCGTGTCCACAATGGCGCTGTGTTCATCCTTCACTCCGAGCCGCACCCCTGCGATGAAGGTACCGCCAGCTTGCACGAACTTACGAATCTGCTCCGCCTGTACTGGCGAGACGACATACATCGCTGGTGCGAACAGAATCTTGTACGCCGAAAGATCCTGAGTACTGTCCACGATATCTACGCCCGTGTGCGACGCTGCGATGCAACCGTACCATGTTAGTATCTCGGTGTTGTACTTCAGCTTGGGTTGGCTGGGCTGGATGGTGAGTGCCCAGTCCGAGTTCAAGTCATAACATAGGGCCAGTGGGGCAACATAGCTGGCGTTCAGCGCTTCGTGCCCAAGCGACTTCAACTCCCCCAGCGTGCGTTTCATTTCGTCAAAGGCAGGACTAGGCGTGCGGTCGTGCCGCAGAATGCCGTGCCAGTACTGCTCGGGGCCGTAGTTCTCAGTATCCCAGCGGAAGTAATTGATGCCCATCGCGCCATGCGCCACCGCTTGATAAGTCCACAGCCGGATCTGCCCCGGTTCCGGCTGCGGCGCGAAGAAGGGTTGCCCTGCCTTCCCGCTCTGTTGCTCCATGATCATGAACGGCTTTCCGTCTTTCATGGAGCGGCTGGCGTCCAGCGTAAATGCAATAGTGGGTGCCATAGCCTCCGCTGAAAGTTCCGCGCCAGAGTCGCCGTTGATGACGACGGAGAAGAATCCGGGGTAGTTATCTGAAGATACAAAATCGAGATTGCGGTACAGGTCGCGCTGATCAATTGTTTCTACCAGAGTAACGTTGTTAGTGGTTACGAAATGCTTCGTACACTCCTTCCGCAACATCACCAGTTGTTCTTCCAGATAGCTTACGTTGGCGTAGCTCTGGTAGCGATCATAGTCGAGCACCAAGCCGGGGTTAGGCGGCGCACCCGAGGGTAACGGCACCGGAATCTGCGCGAAGTCGGAGTAAGTGTTACTCCAGAAGACGGTACCCCATGCCGAATTGATTGCGTCTAGCGAGTGGTACTTCTGGCGCAGCCAATTCTGAAAGCCTTCCCGGCAGTAGCGGCAATAGCAACGCCCGCTGTCGCCCAGCGTCAGTTCGTTGTCAATCTGCCAGCCCACTACGCCGGGCGTAGCCGCAAACGCCCTCGCCATTTGCGTTGCAATCGCCAGTGAAAGTTTGCGATAGGTCTTGTTGGTGGGGCAAGTAAATCGCCGGCCGCCCGTGTTCAACGTCATGCCGTGGTCGTTCACCATCATCACTTCAGGATATTTCTGCGTTAGCCACGGGGGCGGTGCAGCGGAGGGCGTCCCCAGAATCACCGCAATCTTGTGCGCGTTCAGAATCTTTACCGCGCGCTGCAACCACGCGAAGTCGAAAACCCCCTCTTTCGGTTCCATCAATGCCCAGGCAAATTCGGCAATGCGCACGTTGGTGATGCCAAAGGTCGCCATGGCTGCGGCATCTTCTTCCCAAAGGCTCTCCGGCGTCTGGTCAGGATAGTAATCGGTACCAAGCAGCAGAAGCGAGTCGGGGTAAACGTTTACTGCGCTGCCCTGAAAAAAAGCGCCCGCCTTGGGCAACACAGAAAGCGCCGCCAGCGTGGCCCCTGCCGTGACGATAAAGTTTCGACGGTTCATTGTGGTTTTCCTCAAGTGAAACTTATATCAAGCCTACGCCGATTCGGCAAATGGCCAAGCAAAACTGGGCTGCAAAATGCGGTCGTGCGCACAGGCGCGCCTACTCCGGTAACTCCGCTTCCAGCAGGCGAATCACGTTCCCGCCCATAATCTTTGTCACGTCATCATCGCTAAAACCCTGCTGCAGCAAGGCGTCGGTAATCTGCACCAGACCGCTGGTATCGAATGGGGTGGTAACCGCGCCGTCAAAGTCCGAGCCTAACCCCACGTGCTCCACACCCACCAGATTCGCCACGTAGTGGATCGCCCGCGCCACAGCGCGGGCATCGTGGCCGCAGGTGGCCGTCTCCCAGTATCCAATGCCAATCACGCCGCCCTTCGTTGCAATTGCTTTGATCTGCTCGTCGCTCAAGTTGCGATTATTGTTGCAAGTCCCCTTCACACCGCCGTGCGACACTACGATCGGCCGCGTCGCCACTGCCAGCACATCGTCAATGGTCTGCGCAGAAGAGTGCGCCAAGTCCACCACCATGTGCTTGGCTTCCATGCGCCGCACCCACTCCCGGCCCGCATCCGTCAGGCCAATCTTGTGGACGCCCGCCGTGGATCCTCCGATGAAGTTATCGAAAAAATGCGCGGGCGAAATCATGCGATAGCCCGCGTCATACAGCCGGTCAAGATTGTCGAGATTGCCGTCGAGCGCATGCGCACCCTCAATGGAAAGTAGACCCGCCGTGGTCTGCGGCTCACTCTTGCGCCTTTCCAGGTATGCCTTGAGCTCGCCCGAAGTGCGTATCACCGTGAACGTGCCTTCCGAAGCTTCCGCCGCTGCATTCAGCCGCTGCGCCTGATATAGGGCCCGCTCCGTGAGGCTGTCCCATGTGCGTAGGGGCCAGCCTTGCGCCATCGCCAGCAGGGTGATGTCATCCGTCGTATCGTCGTTGCTCTGGTAATTCAAGCCGCGCGGTGACTTGGTGGGCAGCGAAAACACTTGCAACGCTACGTTGCCCGCAATCAGCCGGGGAATATCCACCTGCCCGCGTGTGCCCCGGGCCAGCAAGTTGCGGCCCCATAGCAGAGTATCGGCGTGCATATCGGCCACCAGCAGTTTGGCGTGCAACGCCTTCGCCGGTGCGCTCGCGGCATACGGAGGCCCGTGCAGCACGTGGTTCTGGCTCTTTTCCACCGCCGCAGGCGCCACCAAAAGAAAACCACCCACCAGTATCAGCAGCAGCAGCGCAATCACGCCTAGTGCCCGGCGCAGCTTGATCATCGAACCACCTCGTAGATCAGAATCATGGGAGTGTTCATTTCTTGGTGCCGAGCTATTTAGAAAGCGACGCCAAAGCCTCGCGAAACAGGGTGTCAAAGGAATCGCGGCCCACCTTCACCCCAGCCAGCGCCCGCTCTGCTGTGGCCCGTTGATAGCCTAAGTTCAGCAATGCGGAAAGAGCATCTTCTTCCGCTGGTGTTGCGGAGGCAGCCACTACCTCAGCACTGGCTGCAGGGGGTGGAATCTTGTCCCGCAGCTCCAGCACCATGCGCTCCGCCGTCTTTTTGCCAATGCCCGGAATGCGCGTGAGCGCCGCCAGATCATTGCTGCGAATCGCCGCGCCCAGAGCATCCGAGGCCATGCCGCTGAGGATCGTCACTGCCAGCTTGGGCCCGATGCCGCTCACCGTAATCAGCTTCTCAAACAGGTGCTTTTCGTCGCGCGCGCCAAAGCCAAACAGCGCCAACGCATCCTCCCGCACGTGGGTGTGGATGTGCAGCGCGATAGACGTGCCTTCCTCCGGCAGCGCACTGAACGTGGGCACCGTGATGACCACGTCGTAGCCCACGCCGCTGCACTCTACTACCGCCTGGTTAGGGTGCTTCTCGAGCAAAATGCCGCGCAAATGAGCAATCATAAAGTAGGATTCACCTAACAGATAGAAGAAGGACGGCTCCATTGTAAGCCGGAAGCGGAACCGGTGCGCATCGGCGAGGCGGGGCTGAACCAGTGTGTAAAACCAGTGTGTAAAACCAAGGGTGGAGCCCAGCGCGTAAACCACCCCTTGGGGCATCAAGGCGACCTCAGTAGCGGAAGAGCCAGCTCACTTTGATGAATGCCAGCCGCCCATCGTTGATCAGGCGATCTTGGGTACGCAGAAGATTGCCCGCGCCATCGGTCCTCAGCCGCGGATCCACATTTTGCAGGTCGCTGTTGTAGCCAAAGTAAATTGCGGTACCGGGATGGACCAAGTAAGTGATGAGAAAGTCGCCGTTCAGTTGCTTGGTGCTGCTGAGCGAGGTGAATCCTGAGTTCGCCAGCGTAGTGGAATACTCCGCGATCGCCCGCACAGAAAGCTCGCGGGTAAACTGCCAGTTCCACTTACTGCGGAAGATATGGTTATTGAAAATCGCATGACCACTCTCCAGGTCGCGCAGCCGCGCAAATAGATAGGTGTTATCAATCTTCAGCGACGAAAAAGGCCGATAGGAGGCGTTGAAGTTGCCGCTATCGGCTTTGGCCAGCACCGGGCCTGCCGTAAGTGGTGCAAAGTTGATGAGTTCGCCGAAAGAATACTGACCGCCCACAATCACCTGCTTCAGCCAGCTTGTTCCCGCATACACTGAGGTCAAGTGCTCGTGGTAGTCCTGATCGGTCAGGTTGCCAAAGCCGTCACTGGGCCGCAACCGCTCGTGGAAGTTTGAGTACGGCTGTAGCTGGAAGTAAGTGCCTGCGCGCATTTCCACCGTAATTCCTGCATCAACGGTAGAGTCGAGCCTTAGGCCTTTGTGATCCCACGCCTCTTGCACCAGCAGGCTCGGCCCCCAGTCCACGATTATCCCCTTTTGGGGGCGAAAGGCATACGTCGCCATTTGCCCCAGGCTGCGGATATCCACGCGGTTCACAAAGCCAGTCCGGGTCTGGAAGCCGGGGCTCACGTCGTTGTAAGTCAGGTCATAGTTAAAGTGGTAGCCGCTCCGCTGCACGTTGAACTTATCTGCCGGCCCTGCCTGATAGCTGCCATCGAGGTGCTGCGTGGAACTTACTACTGCCTGACCGGTGGCGGTCCAGTTCTCACTAAGCTTCACCCGCGCGTCTAGTCCGCCAACCCGGTTGAAAGCTCCATTAAATTCGCGGTCTGTATAAATGGCGCCTGCGCGCGACTGGCGTCCAAAATCTCGAGTAACTCGGCCTACCACGAAGGTCGCTTTCTTCCCCGCTTCGGGGCTGTCGTAAGGGACTTCCAGTCCCGGCGAGCGGTCGTTCGCCAACAGCAACCCTAGGCCATAAGCACCAACCCTGCCGCTCAGCCGCGCCCCGTATTCCGGATTTGCAATATTCCGCGTGAACAGCAGATTCAGCGGCGTGGCAAAGAAATCTGAGTTCTCAATAAAAAAGGGCCGCTTCTCCGGAAAGTACACAGCAAAGCGCTGGTTCACCGTTACTTGCGGCTCGTCAGACTCTACTTGACTAAAGTCCGGGTTAGCAGTTACATCAAGCGTAAGACTCTTGTGCAGCACAAACTTCGCGTCCAGACCAACCTTACCCCCCACCAAGCGATTGTCAAAGTAAGGGTTGCCGGGCCCGCGCGTGTTCAGCGAGTGAAAGGAATCCAATATGCCGTAAGGGATGAACTGCATGTTGCGGCCCGCTGGAATATGCTCTATACCATCGAGCGTAGCTTCCTGAGTCAGGCGGCTGCCGATTCGCTTGCTAACTCTTGGCCAGAAGGTATTCTCGCTCGACGCTTGAATCGAGCGATTCAAGATAATGCCCCAGCTTTGTGTATCTGCCGGGTGAAAGCGCAAGCTACGAAATGGAATGGCAAACCACACTACAAACCCTTGCGAGGTTACTTTACCTTTGTTGTCCCAAACCGTATCAAAGGATGAGTCAAACCCAAAGTAGTCGTTGCCCGCCGTAGTGTTTGCTTCGGAGAAAATGCCATCCCACTGCACCCCGAGCGGCGAAGACTGAAACACAAATGCCCTCCGATGGTCTCGATAGGTATCCAGCATCACCTCGACCGTGTCGTCGTCGTAGATGTCTTCACGGCGGCTGAGCCGCGCCCGTATCTTTTTCGGGTTGCTGTCAAAACACACAAACACCACGTACAGCCGCGTGCTGTCATAGCCCAAATATGCGTCAGTCTTTTGCGACGCGGGTTCGCCATCATGCGGTTCACGTTGGGTGAACGGCCCCACCTTCACCATCTGCAACGCCGCTTCGCCGTGCGGCTGCATCGTCAAAAAATCTTCCAGAGCGGGCACTGCCGTCAGTTTGGGAATATGCAGTTCCGCAGCGCCATCTGCCGCGTGTGCCTGCGCCAGTAACAAAACAACGAATGCCACTAGCAGTGCCACAAGCGTTGCCACACGCATTGCCACACGCGCTAGCAAGGGCTTGGCGTGGGTAGACCGAATCGCGAAATAAGTTACGCCAAAGATTCCGAATATGTCGGGCAAAAGGTTGAGACCTATAGGACAAATCGAGCCGGAGTTGAAGTTGCAATTCTACGGCGAACCCGTGCCTCAGGAATGACAGCGTCGGCTTTGTTCTGAAAACAGAACAAGCTGTGCAATTATTTCTCTTCTATGGCTCTTTTACTTCTCTTTCGTCCGTTGCGCCGACCCGATGCGCGGCCTCGCCTTCACCCGCCACCCCCGCTGCTTCGCGCGCTGCCGAAGATAGCCCCGGCTGTGCCCCTCCGTCGCGCGGTTCCGGCTTCTTCAGGCCAAAGTGCTCATACGCCAAATGCGTCACCATTCGGCCCTTGGGAGTCCGGTTCAGAAACCCAATCTGCATCAGATACGGCTCGTAAATTTCTTCAATCGCATCTGGTTCCTCGGCCAACACTGCTGCCAGCGTATTCAGCCCCACCGGCCCACCTTCATATTTATCAATAATGGTGCGCAGCAACCGCCGGTCAATCTCGTCGAAGCCATGCATATCCACTTCCAGCATCTCGAGCGCCGCCTGCGCAATCGGCAGACTAATCTTGCCTTCCCCCCGCACCTGCGCATAATCACGCACTCGCCGCAGCAGCCGATTGGCGATGCGCGGTGTCCCCCGCGCTCGCCGCGCAATCTCCATCGTGCCTTCGCCATCCACCTCCACGCCCAGAATCTCTGCCGAGCGCTTCACGATGTATGCCAAGTCCGCGTCGGAATAAAACTCCAGTCGCAGCACCAGACCAAACCGCGAACGCAGCGGCCCACTCAGCAAGCCCGCCCGCGTGGTGGCCCCAATCATGGTGAACGGCTGCACTTCCATCGTATGCGTCCGTGCCGCCGGACCTTGCCCAATCAGTATGTCGAGTTTGTAGTCTTCCAGCGCGGAGTACAGTAACTCCTCCAGCACCGGTTGCATGCGATGGGTTTCGTCAATAAACAGCACTTGCTTGTTGCGCAGGTTGGTCAGAATCGCTGTGATGTCGCCTTTAATCTGCAACACTGGCCCGGAGGTCTGCTGGAACGCAACTCCCAGTTCATTGGCAATAATCGTTGCCAGCGTCGTCTTGCCCAGTCCCGGCGGCCCATACAGCAATACGTGATCCAGCGCTTCGCCGCGCGACTTCGCCGCCGCAATCGCCATTGCTAAAATTTCTTTGATCTTTGGTTGCCCGATGAACTCTTTGAGCAACTGCGGACGCAACTTGCCTTCGAACGAAAGATCATCTTCCCCAGGGATCGCCGCCCCTGGGCGCTCGCGGTCAACCCCGCCGTCGCGCGCTGTGCCCTTGCTGATCCGCGTCATGTTCTTGGAAGTAGCCATTGGCTTCGATGGTAGAACGAAAAGCGAAACGAGGCAATCGCTGCTCCCTATCCGATTGCATCTTTCTTATTCCGGTACAGCGAGGGATCCACCTGCGCCAGCATTTTTTCCTGATCCATCACCAGCCCGCTTACCCCTTCCGCCACAAACTCGGCCACCTTGGCCACCGTCTCTTGCGGCTGGCGCAGTGCGGCATGGTAGTTCACCCGGCAAAGCTTCACATTTGCCTGTGCCGCCAGCCACGTATTCACTTCATACAGATGGTTCTGGAAGGCGCTCGTTATCGCTGCCCGGTCCACATTTGGGTCATACGTCTTCCGGCGCCGTAGCATCTCGTCTTGCGACTTCAATACCTCTGCCAGCGGCCGCTGCATAAACACAATACGATACTCATGCGTCGCGGGCAGCGCCAGCAGCAGTTGCGAAATCACCTTTACTACTTTGCCTTCCGCTTCAGCGATGCACTCCGGGTCCTGCGGCAGCGTTTTGATGCGCTCCCACTCCAAATAGCCGCGCGGGTTGTCAATGTCCGCCGCGCGCTCGCCATCCGCCAACGGCGTCAGCCCCCCCGCCACCAGCATTTGCATCATCAGCGAGGTACCCGATCGTGGCAATCCTGAAACAATCGTAATCATCCCCTCCATAATAAATGGAGTAATGCTGAATCACCCCACCCCGGCATAGCCTCACGTGCTCTGCGGCACACCTTTGCCCTGCCGCCTCGCTATAATTCGTGTCGTATGAATATCCAGCAAAAACTCGAAGAACTGGCACGCAAAAATGCCGCAGCCGAGGCCGGTGGCGGCGCTGCTCGCGTCGAAAAGCATCACAACGGCGGCAAACTAACTGCACGTGAGCGCCTCGACCTGCTGCTTGACGAAGGCTCGTTTGAAGAGACTGACAAGCTCCGCACCCACAACTGCACCGACTTCGGTATGGCCGACCAGAAGTTTGAGGGCGATGGCTTTATCACCGGCCACGGCAAGATTGATGGCCGCCTCGTCTTCGTCTTCGCCCAGGATTTCACCGTCTTTGGTGGCTCTCTCAGCGAAACCAATGCCGCGAAAATCGTAAAAATTATGGATCTCGCCGCCAAAGTGGGCGCACCCGTCATCGGTTTGAACGATTCCGGCGGTGCCCGCATTCAAGAAGGGGTCGCTTCCCTCGCGGGTTATGCCGAGATCTTTTTGCGCAACACCCTGTATAGCGGCGTCGTGCCCCAGATTTCCGCCATCATGGGCCCCTGCGCGGGCGGCGCGGTCTACTCCCCCGCCATCACCGACTTCATCTTTATGGTGGAGAACACCAGCTACATGTTCATCACCGGCCCCGACGTCATCAAAACCGTGACCCACGAGGAGGTGACCAAAGAGCAGCTTGGCGGCGCCAGCACCCATAATGAAGTCAGCGGTGTGGCCCACTTTCAAATGCCCACTGACGCCGAGTGCCTTGCTGCCATACGCGAGCTTGTCAGCTTTCTGCCGTCCAATAATCTCGATGACCCGCCGCGCCAGCCCTGTACCGACGCACCCGACCGCGCCGATGAAGCACTCGACGCGCTGGTTCCCGCCGCCTCCAACCAGCCCTATGACATCAAAGATGCCATCCGTGGCATCGTGGACGTAGGCTACTTCTTTGAGGTTCATGAGCGCTATGCCCAGAACATTGTGGTTGGCTTTGCGCGGATGAATGGCCAACCGGTCGGCATCGTGGCCAACCAGCCAGCGGTGCTGGCTGGTGTGCTGGATATCAACGCCAGCGTGAAGGGAGCGCGCTTCGTCCGCTTCTGTGATTGCTTCAACATTCCGCTGATTACGCTGGAAGATGTACCGGGCTTTTTGCCGGGAACTCAGCAGGAATATGGCGGCATTATTCGCCACGGGGCCAAGCTGCTCTACGCCTTTGCCGAAGCCACCGTGCCCAAGATTACGGTGATTACCCGCAAGGCGTATGGCGGCGCTTATTGCGTGATGGCCTCCAAACACATTCGCGCCGACGTGAACTATGCCTGGCCGACCGCCGAGATTGCAGTGATGGGGCCGGATGGCGCCGTGGACATCGTCTACAAGCAGGAGTTAGGCAAGGCGGAGAGCGCCGAAGCGCGAGCAGCGCTGCGCGCCGAGAAGATCGAAGAGTTCCGCGACCGCTTTGCCAATCCCTACGTAGCCGCCGACCGCGGCTATGTAGACGCAGTCATCCGCCCCAGAGAAACCCGCAAGAAGATTATCCAGTCACTGGAAATGCTAGCCAACAAGCGCGACGTTAACCCGCGCAAGAAGCACGGGAACATACCGCTGTAGGGAGTTGCCAGTTGCCGGCCGCCCGCGGGGCGGCCCCGGTGGTGGTTCACGGTTCGTTTACCTCCCCACGAGGGTAAAGTTGAACTGCACTGGCATTTCTACCTCGACTGGCCTGCCGAACAGCAGAAAAGGCTGATAGCGCCTCTGCTTGAGCGCCTCGATAGCCGCCTGTTTGAGCTCGACCGGACCGGAAACAACCGCGATATTTCGCGGAACTCCCTTCTGATCAATAACCGTGTTCAAAATGACGGTACCTTGCACCGCCTTCTGTTTTGCCTCCAGAGGATAGTCGAGCGGCACGTTGTGAATTGCCACGGGGCCTTGAATTTCCTGATTCAGACGAATGCGGGTGGGGCCGTCGGCGCCAGAAGCCAAGACAACATAGTCGTTAGCTGATGTCACAGGGCGAAGCGGCGCTGGATGTGGGGCGGCAGGCGCGAGCGCGTCCTTTTCGGCCACTATGACGCCATACGGAATCAAAGTAGGAGGCGGACTAGGACCCTCTTTGCTGCCCGCAAGCCATACGCGGATCTGCGCCGAAAATCCAATTCGCAGATAAGCGCTGGTGCGGACGGCTTTGCCGTCGCGGATGAACGGCTCGAAGCGCCACTGCCTCGCCGCATCCACGGCCGGGTCAGCGTAAGCTGGGGCGTAGCTCTTAATCAGTTCGACCCCGTCCACCATGCCGTCTTCATTGATCTGGACTCGAACCGTGGCATCTCCTCCAATGTCGCGTTCAAAGGTCTTGGGGTGCTCGGGGTCCACGTGCCTCTCGACGATGAGCTCTTCCGAATCCTCGAGGACACCCTTCCCGTTGACCGGGCGGAAATCGACGGTCTCGGGGACTCTAACCTGCACGGGATGCCCGCCGCGATAGTAAGGCTTGAACTTCCAGTACTTGCGGACGGTATCCAGCGCTGCGGCCATAAGCATCGGGTCCCCAGACACGAAATCGCCTCCGATCACACTGCCGGTTTCGTCGAAAACGACCTTCACCTGAACAGGCCCTTTAATCCCCTTGTCAATCG
>JANXUR010000048.1 GCA_025356095.1 Acidobacteriaceae bacterium
CCGACTGCCTCCGCCGCCATTATCTCGTTCCAAGACATCCTGAAAGGTCCAATCAAAACGCACTAATGCACTGCCAAAAAACACTTTACTGCCTCATAGCGTCCAACTCGGAGCGCTAGAAGTTAGCAACTCATGCGGGTGCGTTTGTGGGTGCATCCCGTCGCGAAGTGTGGGGTACCTTGCCCGAAGGTGGATTTCCATGAAATTGACCGATACTCAGATTGAGCGCATCAAGCTGAGCCTCCCGGGTCTGGCAATGTCGCTCCCGTTATTCACGCCGCCCGATTTCTCGCAGGATGACTAACCCCAAGGGGTCTTTGAGAGCTATGTTTGCCCATGTCACCACTTTGACACACCAGTGACTGATTTCTGCTTCGTGGCCCACCCTGCCCCACAAAGGCGCCGCGTGGAACGGCGGTTGCTCGCGAATCGCCGAACATCAGCGAAAAGTCTGGCGGTTTCTGAAGGTCAATATGCCATAACACCGCACGACTCCGCCAGAGGTTCACTGGTAATACCGAGCGCTCCGGTGATTCTTTTTTTCGCAGACGACTTCGGCGTTATACTGAGGCACGCGTTAGAGTTGCCTTAGCCGCAGGCCGCTTGCTTGGGCGCGCCTCGCTTTTGTCTTACCCGCGGCTTTGTCAGGGATCTTCGCCTCGTCCTTGGCTCACGCAATCTGAGGCGAATCGCCTATGCCCGACGAAAAACCTCATCGCCCGGAGGGTGACGCCCCTGCCGGTGGCGGTGCTGCAACACGCAGCGCTTCGGACGCAGACTCTGCTTCGAGCGCGTCGGCCGATTCCATGCCCACACTGATGGACTGGACGCAGGCTTCCGGGCCTACCTCTTTTTCCCAATTCCAAGGCGGCGCGACCTTGCGTTCCGGCGTCCTGCTTGCCCAGCGCTACGAAATTCTAAAAATGCTTGGCGAAGGCGGCATGGGTGCCGTCTACCAAGCCCGCGATACCGAACTCGATCGCATCGTAGCCCTTAAGGTGATTCGGCCCGAGTACGCACGCGATGAACAGATCATCCGCCGCTTCAAGCAAGAACTGGTTCTCGCCCGCCAGGTTACCCACAAGAATGTCATCCGCATTTTCGACCTCGGCGAATCCGAGGGCATGAAGTTCATCACCATGGAATATGTGGAGGGTGCGGACCTTCGCGACTTGATTCGCAGTCAAGGCAAAATCGCCCCTGCGGCAGCAGTGGAGATCATGCAGCAGATTTGTCGGGCACTCGACGCCGCCCACAGCGAAGGTGTGATTCATCGCGACCTCAAGCCGCAGAACATCATGCAAGACAAGCAAGGCCGCGTTCTAGTGATGGATTTCGGCCTTGCGCATTCGGTCGAGTCCGTGGGCATGACCCAAACCGGCGCTCTGCTCGGCACCATGGAATACATGTCGCCCGAGCAAGCCTTAGGCCACGCACTCGACGCCCGGTCGGACCTGTTCACGCTGGGCCTCATCTTCTTTGAACTGCTGACCGGAACCTTGCCTTTCCGCGCGGAAACCTCGCTGGCGAGCCTGCTCAAGCGGACACAAGAGCGCGCCGTACCCATCTCTGCTCTGAACCGAGATGTGCCGCAGGCGCTCAGCAACGTGGTGGCCAAGTGCTTGGAGCGCGACCCCAAGCAGCGTTACCAGCACGTTCGCGAAGTGTTGGCCGACCTCGACGCCTGGCAGCAGGATGGCAAAGTCTCAATCACGACGTCGCACTTGTGGGCTGCCCGCGCCAAAGACCTTGCGAGCAAGAAGTTTGCTGCAGCAGCAGCCGTGGCTGTGGTCGCCGTGGTGGCCGTTACGGGCACTTGGTGGCTTACTCGTCAACAGCAGCCGGTTGCCGAGCATGCCCCCATCTCCGTGTTGGTTTCTGACTTCCAGAACGAAACCGGCGATTCAATATTTAACGAGACGCTGGAGCCTGCTTTTAGCACCGCACTGGAAGGTGCGTCTTTCATCAGCTCGTTCAGCCGGGGACAAGCTCACCGTATTGCAGCCCAACTCAAGCCCGGTGCCACCCAAATTGACGAAGCACTCGGTCGCCTCGTCGCCGCGCGCGAGAGCGTCAACGTCGTTGTGGCGGGCTCACTGGTAGCAGATAGCGGCGGCTACTGGCTTTCCGCCCGTGCCGTGGACGCCCCCACCGGAAAGAGCATCGCCAGCGAAAGCATCCGCGTCAAAACCAAAGATGACGTGCTGCTTTCAGTAGGCAAGCTTGCGGCTAAGATTCGTCAGAAGCTTGGTGACGCCACACCCGAATCTGCGCAGCTTTCGCAAATGGAAACCTTCGGCTCCGGTTCGCTGGAGGCTGCCCACGAATACGCCGTCGCGCAGGATCTAGGCTCTGCTGGCAAGTGGGAAGAGTCTGTGACGCATTACCAACGCGCCGTGGACCTCGACCCCAACCTGGGCCGCGCCTACGCGGGTCTCGCCGCGGTCTACGCCAACATGGGCCGCCGTACCGACTCGGAAAAGTATTACCAGATGGCGATGTCGCGCATTGACCGCATGAGCGATCGCGAAAAGTATCGCACCCGGGGCGGTTATTTTCTAATGGTGCGCGAACCCAAAGAAGCCATCCACGAATACGAAACGCTGGTTAAACAGTTTCCAGCGGACCTTGCTGGCTACAGCAATCTGGCTTTGGCGTATTTCTATCTGCGCGATATGTCGAAGGCACTGCAAGTCGGCCAGCGCGCAGTGGATGCTTTCCCCAAATTCCTTTTGCAACGCAACAACCTCGCTCTCTATGCCATTTATGCAGGCAACTTCGCAGAGGGTGAAAAGCAGGCGCGGCTGGTGCTCGGTCAAAATCCGAACTACGTGAACGCTTATTCCGCATTGGCAATGGCGCTCACCGGGCAGGACAAGCTGGCCGAAGCCTCGCAAACCTACCAGAAGCTGCAAGCGCTGAGTCAGCGCGGCACTTCCATGGCCGCCATCGGCTTGGCCGACCTTGACCTCTATCAGGGCAAGCTGGCAGAAGCCCTGCCCGTTCTCGATGCTGGTACCAAGGCCGATAGCGATAATAAGGATGATGGTGCGGCTGCGGCCAAGCAAATCGCATTAGCACAGTTGCAACTGGCTGCCGGAAAGAATGCACCCGCAGTGGCTGCAGCCGACAAGGCAGTCGCACTCGACAAGAGTGAATCCACGTTACACGCCGCTGGGGTCGTCTACGTGAACGCGGGGCGGGTTAGCAAAGCCCAGGCGCTGGTTTCGCAGCTTTTGGCTCATGTTGAACCCGAGCCACGGCTCTATGGCACACTTTTGAAGGCTGAAATCTCCCTGAAGCAGGGCAACGCCAAAGATGCCGTTACCACGCTGAAGCAAGCGCAGGATATTTCTGATAGTTGGATTGGCCGCTACGATCTGGGCCGCGCCTATCTGGAACTCGGAGCTTTCCCGGAAGCAGATGCAGCACTGGAAGAATGTCTGAAACGTCGCGGCGAAGCGGTCGCGCTGTACCTCGACGACGTGCCCACCTTCCGGTCGTTGCCTCCGGTGTACTACTATCTGGCGCGCGCGCAAGAAGGCTTAAAGAGCCCTGCCGCAGCCGAGTCATTCCGCACATTCCTCAAGCTCCAGCCCAAGGGCAGCGGTCCGCTCTCCGCCGACGCCGAGAAGCGCTCCGCAGGCAAATAGAAAAGCAGCAAGGCAGACCCTCAGCGCCTTACTCGCAACGCGCCTTACTCGCAACGCTCAGGACGCGCAACGTAGAACGGCGCCTCCTTTGCGGAGACGCTGTTCGGTTCACCCATAAGGTCAATGCTCAACAACTTAACCGCAGGTTGCGCCTACTGCGTCACGTTCAGCGTGATGGCTGAGGTGTGCTTCAGGTTGTTCTTGGCGTCGGTCGCCGATACGGTGATGGTGTAGGTTCCGGCGGGTGTTTTGGGTGCCAATGTGCTGGAACTGCTTCCGCAGCTTGCCAATCCCATCACCCCAATCGTAAGTAGCACCAGCGCCATTACCATCCACATCCGCCTGCGGCCCCGCCATCCCAACAGCACCAGCCCCGGCAACACCAGCGCCAGCCATGACTGCCGATGGAACTGAATCGGCTCGGCATTGCCCTGCGCTGTAATCGTCACACCGGTAAAGATCGTCACCGTCGCCGTGGCATCCGACGACCCATCCGAGGTCAACGATGCCGGGCTAAACGTGCAGGCGCTTGCTGCTGGAAGTCCCGCGCAGCCAAATGCCACCGTACCCGTATAGCCGCCTTGCGGGGTGACTGTGATCGTTCCCACCACAGAATTCGCACCCGCCACCGACAAACTCGCCGGTAGCGCAAGCGCAAAGTCAGGCTGTGGCTTTACCTCGATCGTGGTCGAGTTGCTGCTCTGCTGCGTCGGATTGCTCTGGTCTTGTACCGTAAGCGTAAAGCTTGACGTGCCCGCAGCCGAGGCCGTGCCACTGATGGTTCCTGCAACCGCATCCAGCGTTAAGCCAGCGGGCAGTGCTCCCGCCGTCACCGACCAAGTGTGTGAGCCGATTCCTCCGGTAGCGGCTAGTGTCGCGGTATAAGCTTTGCCCGCAACCGCGGCAGGCAGTGTCGCTGGCGAGGTAACAGCCAGCTTCGTACCTACGCGCGTGGTAAGGGTCTCGGTCAGAGTCTGCGGCGGAACCGCAGAGTCATTCACCGTGACCAGCGTAATGGTGCCGAGCGGATTCGCCGTGACAGGCGAACCGCTTATTTGCCCAGACGGAGCCAAAGCCAACCCGGAGGGCAGCGAGGATCCGGCAGCCACCGTCCAAATGAGCGGCGGTGTCCCGCCGGTTGCGCTCAGCGTCGCCGCAAAGGGCTGGCCGACTACTCCGTCCGGAATGCTCGTCGCCGTCATCCTCATCAGTGGAGCACCGACAAGCAGCGTGACCGGAGTGCTCACCATCTGTGGCGGAGTGCTTTGGTCTGTGGCTGTCACCGTAAAGCTCGCCGTGTTTGCCGTCACAGGCGTACCGCTGATCGTCCCAGTGATGGCGTTGAGCGTCAACCCACCCGGCAATGCACCTGCCGTCACCGACCACGTACTCAAGCCGATGCCGCCAACGACTGTGGTGGTAGCGCTATAAGCTGTGCCGGCGACAGCAGCGGGCAACGCCGGCGACGAAGTGACTGCCAGCTTGGCCCCTACCCGCACCACAACCGCTGATGTCACACTCTGCGCCGGTATTGCAGAGTCGGTTGCCGTGATGCTGGTGGTGGTACCAGTCGCGTTCACCACCGTCGGTGTGCCGGTAAGTTGACCGGCGGGAGTCAGGCTCAACCCTGCCGGAAGCGATGAACCCGGTGCCACGCTCCAGGTAAGCGGCGGCGTGCCCCCCGTGGCGGTCAGCGTGGTGGCATAGGCTTGGTCTGCCACTCCATCAGGAATGCCCGACGTGTTTACGCTCATCAATTGCGCAGCCACGTTCAACGACGCGGTCGTACTCGCGGTCTGCGGCGGATTGCTTTGGTCCTGCGCCACTAAAGTGAAATTCGCTGCCCCCGCCACAGTGGGCACACCAGAAAGTGTTCCCGCCGTTGCATCCAGCACCAGATTCGCCGGAAGGCTACCCTGTGTGACTGACCACAGATAGGGGCCAAGACCGCCGCTTGCAGTAAGCGAAGCCGTGTACTGCTGCCCCGCCACTGCCGCCGGTAACGTAATTGCAGCCTGTCCCGCCGATAGCACGGTCAGCGCATGCAGCGTCAGGCCTACTGTTACCACTTGCGGCGGATTGCTGGAATCCGAAACTTGAAAGCGCGGACTATACACCGTGCCCGGCAGGTTGGAAGCATCCGCCGTGCCACTCAGGCTGCCGTCTGCTGCCAGTGTAAGACCAGAAGGCAGTGCGCCCGACGTCAGCGCATAGGTAAGCGCACCCGTGCCTCCTGCCACCGGCAGCTTCGCCGAGTACGCCGACCCGATAATCGCATCCGGCAGCGTACCTGCGGTGAGCGCCACCACTGGCGCAATGTGCACCGTCAGCGTCTGCGTGGAAACATTGGGCGTACCAGGAAAGGAGTCACTGACCCGCAACGCGAACGTATAGTCCCCCGCCACCGTCGGCGCACCGCTGATGACGCCCGTCGCCGCATCCAGCGCTAATCCCGGCGGCAGACTGCCGGAATATAGGCTCCAAGTCAGGGGAGCTTTGCCGCCCAATGCCGTCACATTTTGCGAATAGGGCGCGTTCGATACTCCATCGGGCACACTTAACGTGATGAGCGTCAAAGTGATATTGTTCGCGCCAGCCACCGGCGACGCCGCATGAGCAACCACTACCGGCTGCAGGGTTTGCAGCAACAGTTGCATCCCTGCCACGGTCGTGTTGCCGCGCAAAATTACCTGCCCTGTCTCTCCCGGTGCCAACCATAGCGTCGCGTTCGACGTATTGGGGTCGAAGATGTCTGGGTCAGAAAGCGACACTACCGGCGTCAGTACCGGATTGATAATGTTCGCAAAGACGTTGTAGTCGGCCTTTTGCGCCAGTTGGCATCCGGTGAGTGTGTCCGCTGCGTTAGTCAGATACTGCTTGGCCAACACCAGTTGCAGCGTGATATTCGTCGGGTTGGTGCCAAACAACTTCACCGCGTACGTCGCCGACGTGTTTCCCGTATTCGTCACCGGAAACACTGCATCGGCCAAAGTGGTGTTCTGGATCGCCGGATTTTGAATCGCAGGATTTTGAATCGCCGGGTTTTGAATGGCCGGGTTCTGAATCGCAGGATTCAGCGCCGTGTTGTAGTTCTGATTCTGAATCGCCGGGTTCTGAATCGCGGGATTCTGAATCGCCGGGTTCTGGATCGCAGGATTGGTGAACGGACTGGTGATCGCTGGCGGTTCCAGCACCGGGCTGTACACCTCGGCACTCAGAATCGAAGGATTCTGCACCGAACCAAAACTATCAGGATCTGAAATCGCCGGGGTCGTCGGATCGGCATTCAGGGTCAGGTTCCCATTCAGTGTGCTGCCCACCGTCTGGTCGGCCGCAGTTACCGTCACACTTGCCGTCGGATTCGCCGACTGAACAAACACCGACCGCGCGATGCTTGAAAGCGCTGGCACACTCACCGCTAGCGACAGCACCAGCGAACCTTGCTGCGAAAAAGAAGCAGAACCAGCCGGATCAATACCCCCTCCCGTCAGCGCTGGCTGATTGGCAATGGTGAGCGTAAACGTGCGATCAATCGTCGTGTTGTTGTGCAAATACACCGGAAATGCCCGTTCGATCAGCCCACTATTGTCCGGCACAAAGCCCAGCGTCTTCGCGTTGCCCGGCGAACTCAGCACCAATCCGGAATCAATACGCGAGGTAAACACGTCCTGATTGCGGCTGCCTGCATAGCGGTTATCGCAAGGCGTCACCGTCTGCGTGGGGTCGAATTTGCTCACATTGGTGGACCCCGCCGGATTCGACGTGGAATACACCGGCGTGTACTTGGTCCAGTCACCATCGGGCG
Organism: Acidobacteriaceae bacterium; assembly: GCA_025356095.1. Lineage (GTDB taxonomy): Bacteria > Acidobacteriota > Terriglobia > Terriglobales > Acidobacteriaceae > JANXUR01. Next base: position 7,459 of record JANXUR010000048.1, read on the forward strand.
GTGCCACTACGTTGCGGTTGTCGGTCCATGTCGCAAAAAACGACTGGGGATTCGCACCGCTGGTGTTGAAGTGCCACTGCCCGTTTTGGTAAACGAATGCAGACACCCCGGCAATGTCAATATAGTCGCCGATAAACGGCTTGGTGCCTTGCACAAACATCGGCAGCCCCGGAGGATTGGTCTCCAGTTGCTCCGCCTGCGTGGTGGAGTCATATGGATTGATGCCGTACTGGTAGCGCGACACCCGGAACGGCGAGAACTTCGGCACCCCCAGAAGGCCGGTGGGTTGCGGCGTCGCTTGCGCACCCTGAACATCAATCGTGTGGCGGCGCGTGGTCACCGTCGCGTCATCTACATAACTATTAAAGACCAGCGGGCTCGCGGGGTCAGAACCCAGTTCCCCCACCAACTCGCGCCCTTCACTGTACCGGTTCGAGTCAGGCTCGGGACTAAACAAGCCCAGTGTGTGATCCTCGCGCAGATCGTAATACACCAGCGTCAGTTTGCCCGCATTAAAGCTCAGCGCAGGCATTACTTGGTGGCCGCGGCCTGAAAGATTCGTAAACGGATTGCCTTGGTCGTCGTACACCAGTTCGTTGTCAATCGGTCGGGGCGCGCTCGGCCAGCTCACACCATCAGCAGAAACTGCCACGTTAATCCGGCCATCGCCACTGGTATGTCGCCGCGAGATCGCCAGATACACTCGCCCGGTATCGTCCACCGCTAGCGCAGGATACGAGTTGGTGCGGAATGTGGTCTCTGAGTCGCCCTCATCAAATGGGCAGAAAGGCTGGCTCTTATCCGTGTTGCAGATAGTCGGAAACTGAATCGCACGCACCGGCGTGCTCCAGGTCTGGCCGCCGTCAGTGGATTTGCTCACCATCACGCCGTCGCCCTGCGTAGCGTCAGAAAAGCGTCGCCACGCAGCGTACACCGTAGCTTGCGCGCCGCCTGCTGTGCTGGGGTCAATCGCCAGCACCACAGACTGGTTCGGTGCGGCGGTTTGCACGATGCTGGCGGGCGCACTCCAGGTAGCACCGCAATCATCCGAATGCACCACTTTTATCTGGCTGGTCGCCCCGGCGAAGTTGCTGTAAGCAACAATCACCCGCCCTGCGGGCAGGGTCTGCGTCCCCGCACTGCCATCGGGATTCTTGTAGTTCACCGTGCAGGTGGCACCCCCGCGCGGAATATCCACCACCATCGAAGGCTTGTCGAGAAAGTTTGCCGCCGTTCCCGTATCCACCGCAACCGTTCGCACGTAGCGGATAGGGTCGGTGGGGCTAAGGCTGGTTAGCCCTCCAGCCGCTATGGCAGCGGCGTCGCCATTCTCTTTGTTGTTGTTGTCAATCAGCGTGGCAACAAACACCGAGCCCAAACCACCGGTTCCCCGGTTGAACGCAATGCCGCTGTAGTAGAACAGCCCGTTGGTTCCCGGACGTACCCACGGGTCGGCCCCTGCCTGATACCCATGGATCGGCGAAGCCAATCCCTCCGGCGACGTGTCTTCCGGATATCCCGGCAGCAGTACGCTCTTCCAGCTCAACCCACCATCAAAAGACTTATAAAGCCCCAGCCACGCGTCGCCCTGCTCTGGAACCCCCAGCAAACCGGCCAGGTCGACGGTGCGATAGTCATTCGCACCGGCCACCAGGTGCAGCGAATTGCGGGTGGAAACAGCGATCGAGGGTTCATTCTGCCGTTGGAGAAAGGGGTCGCCATTCGTCCAGTCGGTGCCAGAAACCATGTTTATGTTCTTACTCGCCAGCGGCGTCTGCGCCTGCAGGGCGCCCGGCGAAAGGCCCGTTACCACCACCAACATCACACTTGCCAAGACATGCAATTTCACAGGGATTCCTCAAACGTTCCGCCACATCCAGACCGGACGCAGGGATGAATTGTGTTCGCAATGGCCGGAAGGCAGGCATTGGGTGCCTAGGGGAGCTTCTCGCCTTTGCGGGGTCGTAACAACAAGGGATCTCATCCCTCCTGCTACTAGAGGGGGAGTCTACGCTTTTGCTTCCTGCAAGTCCATGAGATTTCTGCCGTGCGGCGGCCAGTTATGGTTCCAGCGTCGCAATACCCCACGGGCCATCTCCGGCTTTTACCTTCTTTACCACGGTTAGGGTAGCCAGATCCAAAGCAGTTACATCGCTGGAAGGCCCGTTCGCGGTATATAGCGTTTTGCCGTCTGGCGACAGCGCTGCGCCCCAAGGCCGCTCCCCCGCATCCACCGAGCCCATCACTACATTCTTCGCAGTATCTACCACCACCATCTTGTGGCCACGCCCGGTGGTTACATACAGTTTGCTCGCGTCGGGCGATAACAGCACCGCCATCGGCTTGATTACACCATGCTCGCCCAAAGAAATTGCCTGCACCGCTTGATGCTTCACTGCATCTACCAATATCACCGCACCGTCATTTTCCGCAGATACGTATGCATGCAACCCGTCGGGCATAAAGACAATCGCCCGTGGCCGTCGGCCCACCTTGAACGAAGTCACCAACTTGGCTGTTGCAATATCAATCACCGCAATGCTGCCTTCGCCTTCCGACGTAACGTAGGCAAACTTACCGTTCGGACTAATCTTCACGCCTTCCGGCTCTTCGCCTACCTGAATACTGTGAGTCACCTTGCCCGATGCCACATCCACGAAACTCGCGCTAGCGTCGTCTTCGTTAGAGACGAGGATCGTCCGCCCATCGCTGGTGATGTCGAAGTTCTCTGGATCGGACCCCGAAGGTATCACCCGCACCAGCTTGTTCAGCTTTACATCAATCACGCCGATGCCATCTGCACTCCTGTCCGGCGGCGGCAACTTGCTTTCATCCACTCCCGGCGGCGCGTAAGGTGATCCGGTCAAGGCCACGTATAGAAACTTGTGGTCGGGGCTGGCATGGATGCCACGCGGACGCTTGCCCAAGGGCAGCGTCGCCACCACTTGCAGCGTCGCGGCGTCAATCTCCGTCATGTCGCCCGAGCGTTCGTTGGTGACGTAGATGAGCGACCGTGCTGCTGCGGGAGTTTCCGTTGCGGCCGCGCCAGCGACGCGAGCGACGCAGGCCACTGCCCAAATCGTCACGCCGAACCAGCGTACAAAAGTCAGTAAAGATACAGATTGCTTCATGTGGCTCCACAACGTGTGATTCAGCACTCTGCCAACGCAATCGCGGCATCAATCGCGCGACAAGATAACCCATCTCGATTCTACCAAGGCATCGCTGCCCTACGCTTCATCGGCCGGCACATCAAAGTTCACCAAACTGCCGCGGAAGCCCTTGGTCTTCCATGCGCCGTAAGCAATCCCCGCCAGCATCCAGATGCTGCCATAAAGTTTGGCCGCGTAACTCAGGTTGATCCACAGCACAAAGCAAATGATGAACCCTAGCAGCGGCGGAAAAAAGTGTGTCAAGTATTGCTTCTTTTCCGCCCGCACAAAATATCGCACGAACGCCGCCAGATTTACCCCCATAAACGCAATCAGCGCTCCAAAGTTCAGCATCTCCGCACCGCGTTCGTAGCTGATGGAAAACGCTCCAATCAGCGCAATCACGCCCACAAAGATCACGCTGTTTCGTGGCACCCGTCGAACGGAATCCACCGCACCAAAAAACTTCGACGGCAGCGCACCACTGCGTCCCATGCCGAACAATAGCCGCGCCGCGCCCAGTTGCGCCCCCATGCCCGAGCCGAAATTTGCCACCAGCAGTGTCAGGTTCATGACCGCAAAAAACCATAATCCAGCCGCGCGACCCGCCACGTGCACAAAGGCTGTATCCACCATCGCCGCCGAAAAAGGCTCACTCGCTGGCCAAATCAACTGCGCTACATACACCTCCGCCGCAGAGAGCAATCCAATAAGCAGGCACGTGTATACCGTCGCCAGAAAAATATTGCGCCGCGGATTCTCCGCCTCTTCTGACAACGTCGAGATGCCATCGAAGCCAATGTAGCTCAGCACCGCGATCGAAGTCCCGCCCAGAATCGCTTTAGTGCTGAAGGTCAGCGGATCATAGAACGGACGGGTCAGGTCCGCGACCGTCTGATGCTGCCCCAACAAGTAGCGCGCAGCCAGCACAAAGAACAGCGCCACCACCGCGCCCATAATCGCCGCCAGCAGCGTATTCACCCGCGCCGATGCCTTCACACCCCGCAGGTTCAATCCCGTAAACATCAGAAAGAAAAACACGGCCCAAACCGGGTATGGCACCTGAGGCGCAAAGTTGATCGCCGCTTGACTGCACCAGATGATGCAGATCAGCGGGTTCAAAATGTAGTCCATCACCATGCTCCACCCGGCAATGTAACCCGCTGCCGGATGCAGCTCGCAACCCACATACGTAAACGCCGAACCCGCACTCGGATACGCTCGCGCCATGCGCCCATAACTCATTGCCGTGAATAGCATCGCCACCATCGCAATCAGTATCGTGGTGACCACATGCCCTTGCCCCTTGTTGCTGAGCACGCCAAACACGCCCATCGGCGCGGTGGGCTGAATCACGATGATGCCGTAGAGGATGAGGTCCCACAGCGTAAGCGAGCGGCGTAGCGCAGAGACGGTGGATTCAGGCATGGGGCCTCAATTGTTGAGTATTAAAACGTTTCACTACGCAGATCTTCCCTGCGCTGACTATCCTACCATTCCCATCGCACCGCAACGCCCCATCTGCAACGCTTGCCCCGCCACTGCTATTGGTGCTATTGGAATGTGTTGCACGCGTTCACGTCGCCCGTAGTAAATCCTTTTTGAAACCACTCCACCCGCTGCGCCGACGAACCATGCGTAAAGCTTTTCTGGTTCACTAAGTGGCCTGACGCCTTCTGCAATCGGTCGTCGCCCACCGCCGCAGCCGCGTTCAACCCGGCTTGCACATCGCCATCTTCCAGAATTTTGCGCTGCTGCGTCGAATGTCCCCACACTCCCGCGAAGCAGTCTGCCTGCAACTCCAACCGCGCCGAAAGCGCATTCGCCTCACTCGGACTCGACTCCTGCATCCGCCGAACCTTTTGCTCAATGCCCATCCAGCTCTGCACGTGATGCTCAATTTCGTGCGCCAGCACATACGCTTGCGCGAACTCACCCGGCGCGCCAAAACGCTGCTTCAACTCCTCATAGAATCCCAAGTCGAGATACACCTTATGGTCGCCGGGACAATAAAATGGGCCCGACGCCTGGTCTGCTGTCCCGCAGGCCGAAGGATACTGGTCGCGGAATAGCACCAGCTTGGTGTCGCGGTATTGCGGCCCCAGCGTCTGCCGCCACGTGCTCTGCACATCGTCCAGCACAAACGACACGAACTGCACCTCTTTTTGCTCGGCGGGGCCCGCCTGTACTGGCCCGCCGCCCGTTTGTGCGCCGTAGGCAGGCGCAGGACTGCCGCCGCCCTGACCAACCAGCGACAAGAAGTCCCGCTTGAAAATCACACTGAGAATAAGCAGAATCACGATGCCGCCAATGCCGAGGTGCGGCGCACCCAATTGAAAACCACCCCCACCACCCCCACCACCCCCACCACTGTTGCCGCGCTCATCTTCGATGTTCGAACTTTCCCCGCCCGGCGTCCAACGCATAAGTATCCTCCGCAGAAGTGCCGACTCATTCTATCGAACCCGCAGCACCCTCGTTCCAAGTGGACTTCGGTGGCTATACTACAAAATATTTCGCAGCAGGATGGTGCACCACAATCGCGGAAGTAGATTGCTCCGGCTCTAGCAAAAAGCCAGTTGTCAATCGCACACCCACATTCTCTTCTGGCTTCAGCAGTTGAAAAAGTTTGGTCTGATCTTCCAGATTCGGACACGCCGGATAGCCAAACGAATATCTTGACCCACGATACTTCTGATGGAAAAGATCGCGAATGTTCGGTGAGTCCTCCGCCGCCATGCCCAGATCAGCGCGAATTTCTTTGTGCACAAACTCCGCCAGCGCCTCGGCCGTCTCCACCGCAAGCCCATGCAGATACAAATACTTCGTGTACGCTCCCGCCTCAAACAAACGATGCGTCTCTTCCGATGGCCGCTCGCCCACCGTCACCAGCGAACAACCCAGCACGTCCAGCTTTCCCGATGACTTCGGCGCAAAAAAATCGGAGACGCACAGCCTGCGGCCCTGCTTCTGCCGCGGAAAAGTAAAGCGCAATAACTCAGGCATATCGCTGGGAACACTCCCTGTGGGCGCGCCCTTGCGCTGCGCCTCCTCCAGCGCAACCGGGTCATACACAATCACATCGTTGCCATCACCCTGGCACGGAAAGTATCCATACACCGCCTGCGGCGCAAACCATCCGTTCGCCACCACTTCTTCTTGCAATTCCAGCTTGATCGGACGGAACTTCTCTTCCACCAGCCGCACATAATCGTCCTGCGATGCCGTCTTCAACTGCCACTGATTCTTGAATAATGCAGTCTCATTGATGTAGCGAAACAACTCGTGCAAATCGTAATCCTTGCGCACCCGAATGCCCCAGAACGGTGGCTCAGGTATGTCCGGCGCATCGCTGACTGCAGCGCTGCGCTCGGCAGGTGCTTCTTCCTCCGCAACTGCATCGAGCCTGGCAAATTCCTTGATCGTCCTGCCTTCCTGCAGTCGTGCCTCGCGCTTCCCGTTCTGCGCTGCCGGCGTAGTCAAGTCGTCCATCACATGCAACCCGGCAAAGGCATCTTCCGCATAAAACACACCTGATTGATACTCCCGTCGCAAATCATCTTCCACATACTTGCGCGTCAGCGCCGCGCCCCCGCACACCACCGGAAACTCCAGCTTCTGTAGCGCCAGATCCTGCAACACATACTTCATCTCCAGCGTAGACTTCACCAACAAGCCACTCAGCCCAATCGCATCCGCTTGATGCTCTTGCGCCGCCTGAATAATGGCTTCCGCCGACTGCTTGATGCCCAGATTCACCACCTTGTAGCCATTGTTGGTGAGGATAATATCCACGAGATTCTTGCCAATGTCGTGGACATCGCCCTTCACCGTCGCCAGCACCATGGTTCCCTTTTGCGACCCGGCCGCGCGCTCCATCTTGGGTTCCAGATGCGCCACCGCAGACTTCATCACTCCGGCAGAATCCAGCACTGAAGGCAACTGCATCTTGCGCGCCCCAAATAGGTCGCCCACCGTGCGCATTCCCTCCAGCAGCACGTTGTTAATCAAATCCAGAGGCGCATACTGCTGCAATGCCTCTTCCAGTAACTCTTCCAGCGTCTGCCGCTGCTCCGGCGGCCCGACCGCTTTTTCACCCTGAATAATCGCGTACTGCAACTTGTCTTCAATGGAAAGAGTTTCCACCTTTGCTGTCGGCGATGCGTCGCGCTTGCCCTTCATCCCGGCAAAGTGCTGCATGTACAGCGCCAGCGGCTCGCCATTGCGGTTGTCGCGGAAAATCAGCTTGCGCGCCAACTCAATCTCAACGTCTGGAATTTTGTGCAACGGATAAATCTTGCTGTAGTTGACAATGGCCATATCAAGGCCGCGATTTACCGCCTCATACAAAAACACGCTGTTTAACACCCGCCGCGAATACACGTCGAGCCCAAATGAAATATTGCTCACACCCAGAATCGTCTTGGCCAGCGGCAGCTCCTGCTTAATGCGCCGCACCGCCTCCAGCGTCTCCACACCTGCACTGCGATAGTCTTCCTGCCCCGTCGAAATCGGCAGCGTCAATGGATCGAAAATAATATCCACCGGGCGTATGCCATAGCGCTCGGTCGCCATCTTGTAGATGCGGTGCGCAATCGCCACTTTCTTCTCTGCCGTCAGCGCCATGCCATCTTCGTCAATCGTCAGTGCAATCACCGCCGCGCCGTAGCGTTTGGCCATCGGCAACACCTTCGACGTCCGCTTTTCTCCATCTTCCAGATTGATCGAGTTGATAATCGGACGGCCCGGTATGCGCTTCAGCGCCTCTTCCACCACATCGGCTTCCGTCGAATCCACCAATATCGGCGCGGGTACGCGACCAGCGATGCGCTCCAGAATATTGCACAGAAACCCTTTTTCATCCTCCCCCACAATCGCGCAACACACGTCGAGCATGTGCGAGCCTTCATTCGCCAAGCGCTTGGCCAGCGCCAGAATTTCATCATAATTCTGCGTGCGGACAAGGTTCTTGAAGTGCTCCACCCGCGTCGTCGTGTTCATCTCTTCGGCGACAATCAGCGGCTTGGGCTCAAGGTCAAGCGGAACGCTTGTGTACGCGCTGGCAGCAGCGCCGACGGCCTGCACACTGCGCGCAGCAGGCTCAACACCGGTGACCGCTTCCACCACGGCCTGCAAATGCTCAGGCGTGGTACCGCAACATCCACCCACAATGCGCACGCCATAGTCCGCTACAAAGTGCCGATGATACTCAGCCAGTTCCTTGGGCGTTAACTTGTAAACCGCATGCCCACCTTCATTTTGCGGCAAGCCGGCATTGGGCAGAATCGCAATCTCTTTGGTCGAATTCAGACCCAGATAGCGGACCGCGTCATTCATCTCCTTCGGCCCGGTGGCGCAATTTAGCCCGATGATGTCTACGTCATACGGCTCCAGCGTCGTAAGCGCCGCGCCAATCTCGGTGCCTAGCAGCATGGTGCCCGTGGCTTCCAGCGTCACCTGCATCTGCACCGGCAATCGCCTGCCCGCATCGCGCATCGCATCAAAGGTGCCAGCCAGCGCGGCCTTGGCTTGCAAAATATCCTGGCAGGTTTCAATCAGCAGAATGTCCACGCCACCTTCAATCAGCGCCGCAGCCTGCTCGCGGAAGGCTTCCGCCATTGCGTCGAAAGAAATGTGTGCCAATGACGGCAGTTTGGTGGTCGGCCCCATCGAGCCCGCCACAAAACGCGGACGCGCCTCCGTGCTGAACTGCGCTGCCACCTCGCGCGCCAGTCGCGCCGAAGCGATGTTTAGTTCCGCAACGCTCTCCTGCAGGTCGTACTCCGCCAGCACCACGCGGCTCGCACCAAAAGTGTTGGTCTCCACCACATCGCAGCCCACTGCGAAAAATGACGCATGAATGTCGCGGATGATGTCGGGCCGGCTCAGCGACAGCAGCTCGTTGCAACCTTCCTTGCCGCGAAAATCATCGAGCGACGGCTGCCGCACTTGAATGGACGTTCCCATCGCGCCGTCGTAGACCACGACACGCTCCCGCACGAGTTGGAGAAAATCTGCCATGCACCTCTAGTTCTTTTCAAACACAAACGAAAAGCCGGCCCGCTGGGGCCGGCTCGCCTGAATCAAATTTCCGCGAACACCTATCCCGCCGTTGAGCCTTGCCGATCCATCTCTGCCTTGTTAAAAGTCACGCCTTCGCCCAGTTGCGCCGGTTTAATCGCCAGCAACTGCTCTTTGCGGTAAATCAGGTTCGTTGCGTTAAACGATGCCAACTCGAAACCGTGACCATGCGTAATGGCGTCGGTCGGACACGCCTCCACGCAATACCCGCAAAAAATGCAGCGGTTGTAGTCAATGTTGTAAACCTTTGCATACCGCTCAGCCCCGCTCACCCGGTTCTGCTCGGTGTTCTCATCCGCCTCTATGTAGATGCAGTTGCAGGGGCACGCCGCCGCGCACAAGAAACAGGCTACGCACTTTTCCAGCCCGTTTTCGTCACGCTGCAATACGTGGGCGCCGCGAAAGCGCTCCTGAAACTTGGCACCCTTCAGCGGGCCGGGCCCGTCAGGATAATTCTCCACGATCGTGGGCTGAAACATCTCCCCGAAGGTGATGCCCATGCCCTTCGCTACTGCCGCTATGTCTTTAACGACGCTCATGTTGCTTTCAGTGTAAACCAAGTCCGGTCACTTGCGGAATCCACAGCCTTCCGTAGTCTGTGCCCCAGCCACCTGCACCTCGCAGCCCCTAGTCACCATACTCCGGCTTGCGCCACACGCCCATGGCAGAGACCAGCCGACCCTCTTCCACGTTGCGCACCATATTCTTCATCACCTGCGGAAACTTCTCACCAATCACCAGATTCACACTGAGCGACGATGCCGATGGACCGGCCTTCTCGTAGCTTGCAAGCCGGTTTGTGAACGATGCTCGCGCAATCTCCGTCATGTCTTGCCAGTGGTAGGGGTCGAACCCCGCCTCCCGAATCAACTGCCTCACTTGGTCTGGCGTAGAAAGCGAGCTCAAGTCAGCCTTTGAGGCCCACGCCACTGGAAAATGGATCGGCTGCTTGGGTCCGGCCATCATGTCGTGAACCGCCAACCGCCCGCCAGGCTTCAGCACCCGATAGGACTGCAAGTAAAGCTCGGTCTTGTCGCCAATGTTCATGGAAGCATGTTGGGTCCACACCAGATCAAAGCTGTTGTCAGGGAACGGCGGCTTCAACGCACTGCCCTGCTGAAACTTCACCCAGCGATCCAGTCCAACCCGCTTGGTTAGCTCCGTACCCACTTTGCAGAATTCTTCACTCAAGTCCAATACTGTCACCAGGCACCCGAAGCGCTCCGCCAGCATTCGTGCCGGCCCGCCTATACCACCGCCCAGGTCTAACACCTTCCATTGCGAGCCATGGTCAGAGGCACCCAAAGGGCCGATTGCCAGGTCTGCCAGCTTTTCTGTAGCCTCTAGCCCGCCTGAATGGAATTGATCCACCGGTGCCAGATCCTCCAGCGTTGGATGCAAGGGGTCATGCCCCGCCGCACCCAACGCTGCGTCGAGCCGCTCCTGCAGGCTGGCTGAACTGTAATGGGCTGCTATGTGCGCTTCGTTCATCATCGTCTCTGCTTCAACTTCCAAGTGAGCTTTAATAATAATTCCTCGCGTTCTCGTATCAACCGTATGCAGCGGTACACCTTATTCGGTACACCTTATTCGGCGCAGCTTATTCGGCGCAGCTTATTCAATCCCAAATTCCTTCCACCGCTGCGTCACTCTTTTTCGCGTCGCTTCATCCATCGTAATCTCATCCGGCCACGGACGCACGAATCCTTCCGCCGCCCACTTGCGCGTTGCATCAATTCCCATCTTCGACCCGTAGTTCGGCAGCCGCGATGCGTGGTCCAGCGAATCAATCGGCCCCATCGTAAATTGAATGTCCCGCTCCGGGTCTATATTGTTGAATACCTTCAGTGTAACTTCTGCAACGTTCTGCACATCCACATCTTCATCCACCACCACCACTACCTTGGTAAACATCGCCTGTCCCAGTGACCAGATTGCGTTCATCACCTTGCGCGCCTGCCCCGGATACGACTTGCGAATACTCACCAACATCAAGTTGTGAAACACGCCTTCCACCGGCAGATTCACATCCACAATCTCCGGAATCGTCATCCGCATCATGGGCAGGAAGATGCGCTCCACCGCCTTCCCCATGTAGGCATCTTCCATCGGAGGCTTGCCCACAATCGTCGTCGCATACACCGGGTCTTTGCGATGCGTGATGCAGGTAACATGCAGCACCGGATACTCGTCTTCCAGCGAATAAAAGCCGGTGTGGTCGCCAAACGGCCCTTCCGTGCGCAGTTCGTCGAGATTCACATACCCCTCAATCACGATCTCCGCATTCGCCGGAACTTCCAAATCCACCGTCTCGCACTTCACCAGTTCGACGGGCTTCTGCCGCAAAAATCCCGCCACAATATACTCTTCTACCTCCGGCGGCGCAGGCACAATCGCTGAAAAAGTCAACGCCGGATCTGTCCCAATCACCACCGCCACTTCCATCCGTCCCGTAGGACGTTCGCCCTCCGCCAGCCTCGCCCCGCCGCTGGCTCGAGCCATAATATCCACCGCTGCCGATTTGCCGAGCGAGTCGCCACCCGTTGTGGCCATCCGCATCCGCTCGCGCATATGCTCCGCCGCCACCTTTTGCCGCTGCCAGTGCACACCCGCCGTGGTCGCGTCATACACCTGCATCCGGTACATCCCCATGTTGCGCTTGCCCGTACGCGGGTCACGAGTAATCACGCACGGCAGGGTAATAAAGCGGCCCCCATCCTGCGGCCAGCATTGCAGCACCGGAAACTCCAGCAGCGAGAAATTTTCCTTCCGGATTACCTCTTTGCACGGGCCTGTCGCCACTGTTTTCGGAAAGAACTTACCTGCCTCGGCCAGCATCGGCAGCATTTTCACTTTGTCCAGAAACCCTTGCGGCGACTTCACGTCCATGAATCCGCGAATCCGCTCCGCGATTTCGTCCAGCGAATCCACTTCCAGCGACATCCTCATCCGCCGCTCGGAGCCAAACTGATTAATCAGCACCCGCTGCCCGGGATGGCCTTTCAAATTTTCAAATAGCAGCGCTTTGCCACCAACCGCACCCGCTTTGTCGCGCGATTTCGACACTCGGTCAGCGATCTCCGCCAACTCCAATATCGGATCCACCTCTGCCTTGATGCGCGTGAGTTCCCCGGCGCGGTCCAGGGCCTTGATGAAGTCGCGTAAATCGTCGTATGCCAAGCCCGCCTCCACAAAATGTTGCTGCCAAACTCTCTATTATACGGGCCAAATTAGGGCTTGACCGCTTTCTGCCCCGCCCGCCGGATGCCCGCCACCACATCCGCTTTCCCGCAGATCCCACAATTCCGCTGACAGGTGGTCGCCATGCAAATCCACGCAGCACCATGCCTCTGGAAAACATTGGGCTTTTCCGCCCGCTTTCCGCTATAGTTGCCACGGAGAACTATGACTCAGACTTTGACTCGGCCCCTTATCAGGCGACGCGTAGTGATCACCGGCATGGGTTGCGTCAGCCCCAACGGCGTCGGCAATCAGAACTTTCAACGCGCTGCCCTCGCCGGCGAAACCGGCATTGGCCGTATCTCCCACTTCGATCCCAGCGACCTGCCAGTGCAAATTGCAGGCGAAGTGCGTGGCTTCGATGAATTGCAGTGGGTCACCAAAAAAGAACGCAAGCACGTGTCGCGGGTGCTGCCCTTTGCACTCGCTGCCGCCACAGAGGCCTTTGCCGACGCTGGCATTGTGCCCAATTCCCTTCCACTCGAAGAGCGCCGCCGCTTCTCCGTCATCATCGGTTCCGGCGGCGGCTCGCACGAATTTCTGGACGAGCAGTACCGCCTGTTTTTTGCCAAAGAATATAGCAAAATGAGCCTGATGTGCGTCCCCACCGGCGTGATGGGCACTCTGGCCAGCGACCTCAGCATTCGCTTCGACCTCCGTGGCGCCAGCCACGTAATCACCACCGGCTGCACCTCTTCCACTGACGCCTTTGGCTACGCGCTGCGCAGCATTCAATCCGGACGAACCGACATGGTACTGAGCGGCGGTGCCGACGCGCCCATCGCCTTCGGCATCATCAAGGGCTTTACCTTGTTGAAAATTATGACCGCCAAATGGAACGCCGAACCTTCGCGCGGCTCGCGGCCATTCTCCGCCGACCGCGATGGCTTTGTCGTCGCCGAAGGCTCATGGATGTTCATCCTAGAAGAATTCGACCACGCCAAAGCACGCGGCGCAAAAATCTACGCCGAAATCGCGGGCTACGGCTCTACCTGTGAGGCCTTCCATCGGGTGCGTATGCGCGAAGTCGGGGAAGAACCTGCACGCGCCATCGGCATGGCCATGGCCGACGCAGGCATCGGCCCCAATGACGTGAACTATGTGAACCTGCACGGCACTTCCACCGAACTCAATGACAAGATTGAAACCAGTGCCCTGAAGCTTGCCCTTGGCACTGACCGCGCTTATCAGGTGCCGCTCTCCGCTCTCAAGTCACAAATCGGACATCCCCAGGGAGCCTGCGGCTCGGCAGGCGTCGCTGCCACCCTCATCGCCATGGAAACCGGGATGATTCCCCCCACCATGAACATAGACGTACCAGACCCCGAATGCGACCTAGACTATGTTCCCAACGTGGCGCGAGCTGCAAGTATCGAGCACGCAGTGTGTAACTGCATCGCCTTCGGCTCGAAAAACTCAGCCATGGTGCTTCGGAAGATTGGCTAGCGAAGAATCGTGTAAGTGCTTACCGCTTGTTTGCGGCGACGTGACAGAGACGCGTCTCATTTCGCCGCATCGCTGCTACAAGGTTGTGGCATTCCGTACCGTCCCCACCACCACAGCCCACGCCGCCGACCGCGGATCAATCAGCTCGAAGTGCCCCGCACTCGGCACCTCAATCAGCCGCACCTGCTCGCCTTGCTTCAGCTTGGCCTCGGCATAGCGACGCGCGAAATCCAGCGGCACCACATCGTCATTTACCCCGTGAATCAGTACCTGCTGCGCCTGCGGAATCTTCAGACGCATGGGGTCGGCTTCGCGATACGCTTCCGCATCCCCTGCTGCACTCTGCTGCGTACCGCCCCGGGCAAAATCGCCTGCCGCATCATGACTCAACCCAAGTTCGTGGCAGCGCAGCAAGTCGGTAACCCCCGCCAGCGACACCACACGCTTCACCGCAGGCTCGTGCCCAGCCAGGCAGAGCGCAAGATGCCCGCCCGCCGAGTGGCCCATTACCACCACCCGTTCCATGTCAAAGTGATATTGGTCGGCAATGTGCGGCAGCATGGCAAACGCCGCCCGCACATCGTTCAGACTGCCGGGATATCCGCCGCCAGCATCGCCCACCCGCCGATATTCGATGTTCCACGTGGCGAACCCGGCGGCCGTCAGTGCCGCGCACAAGTGCCCGGCATGCAGCAAGTCATACTGGTTGCGCCAAAAACCACCGTGGATGTTCATCACCACGGGATGCCGCTGCCCACGCGACCCTGCCGCGAACTTGTGCCAGAATCCGCCAGGCTTGGGCACGCGCAAGTCAGCAAACTGCTGCGGCTCGCCGCCATAGTGCAAGCGCGCATCCGCCGCAGGCGGCGTCATGCTGAGGATGTCTTCCGAGTCGAACATCGCGCGGGCCTGTCTCTTGCTGTCTCTAAGCCTGTTCCTTCAACTTTAGCCGGCTCTTGTTCTCTTCCAGAAACTCTTGGAGCTTGGGCGCCACTTCCATCAAGCGGTTCCATTGCTCGTAATACAGCGTCACCGGAAAGCGTCCCATGCCATAGACGCTGACTGCGCCTTTTTCGCTCACCTTGAAGCTGAGCGCTCCGCCCACTGCCTTGGCTCCAGCCTTTTCCAGTTCCGCCAGCCGTGCTTTCAGTTCATCATAACTTGGTTCAGACATTGCATTCTCCTGAGGCTGGCAAACCAGCTCAATCTTTGCTTTACTTTCACCATCTATAATTAAGAATAACAAAACACTCTGGGGGAATGTACCTTTTCCCGATATTTATATCTCGTTTATTGTCACTCAGATAGAGCGATTTTCCTGATCGGAAGCCCTTGACAGTTTTTTCCCGAATTGGGAATCTCCCCTACCCCGCCAAGTCATCCTCCCTACTTCAGCGCTTCCCCCAAAAAATCTAGAATCAGGCGGTCAGCAGTTTGCGCCGTGCGCCCGCTGGGGTCGCGCATAGGGTTCACCTCTACCACGTCAAACCCCACCACGTGGCCCTTTTTCGCCACCCCTTTCAGCAATCCATCCATCTGCAAAAACGTCAGTCCTCCCGGCTCATACGTGCCCGTGCCCGGAGTCACGCTCGGATCCATTACATCCACGTCCAACGTTACGTAGATGTTCTCAGTAGGCTGAATCTGGCTCAGTGCCCACTCGACCCCGTTTTTGTGAATCTTCTCGCTGGTAATAACGATGCTTCCAATCTTGCGCGCGTTGGTTACCGCCTCAATGTCGTTCGCCAAGCCGCGCATCCCCACCTGAATAATCTTCTTTACGTTCGGCAACTCTTCCGCCGCCCGCCGAATCGGCGACGAATGGTCCACATTGCCGGGGCTGCTGGTCCACGTATCCAGGTGCGCGTCAAAATGGATGATGGTCAGCGGCTCGCTATGCGCCTTGATGGATGCGGTGGTAATGCTGTGATCACCACCCAGCACTAGCGGAAACGCTCCCCGCGCCTGCACCTCTTGAATCGCTTTGGTCAGATTTTCAAAGGTCTGGCGCGGCACTGTCGGCGGCACTTCCACGTCGCCGGTATCCACCCAGCGCTTCCCTTTCAATATGTAGCGATCTTCGTCAATCAGGTAGAAGCCATCCAGCAGGTTGTATTGTTTGTAGTCGCCCGTGGCTTCGCGCAGCGCGCGCGGACCGTAGCGTTCGCCCGGCCATCCCCATGTGCCTTCGTCAAGCGGCACGCCGATTACCGCGATATCCGCCTCAACCTTCGAGCGGTCGGGTTGATACGGCGCGCTTAGAAACGTGGGAATGCCGGTAAAGGTTTGCATACCGCTCTGCGGAGCTTGCGCCAACGCCACGCCCGAACTCAAACATCCCGCAATCAAGCCAAGCCATAAACTCTTCATTCAGTCGCCTTTTCTTAGGTGAAACCAGTTGTCAAACAAATTTCCGGATGTCGAGGATTACAAACGTAACTTCCGTGTACCAAGATGATTCTGGTCAAGATTAACCACCTGCTATCATAATGAAACGCAAGCAATTCCATCACTCTGGCCACCGTCACCACGACGGCAGACTCTGAGCGCCGCTAGAGCGCACGAGTCCGCGTTACATCCCTGTCAATTCGTCAGTCGCTAGCCCTCTGCGCCACTCATAGGGCAGTTCTCGCAAGTTTTTTGCCGATGGAGACTCTACGCCCATCCTGCAATGCTTGCGAACGCACTTGGCGTATTTTTCGGGACGCAGGCACGTTGGCCCCCGAACCAACCCACCTTTCGCACTTTGAAAGGCGAGAGCAGGGAAAATGATTCTTCACAATCTGGCTGTGATTCGCTTGGCTGCACTGTGTTTGTTTGCAACCGCCTTTGCCGCTCCCCTCTTAGGTCAAGCCGCCGTGAATGAAGCGCTTGAAACCAGAACCGTTTACGTTGACGCGGTCACCGGCACAGACTCCAACCCCGGCACTCAGTCCGCCCCTTACGCCACCATTGGCGCGGGCCTCAGCACCGCCGTCTCAAACAACCGCAGCAGCCTCGGCACCCTAGTCATCGTAAATCCCGGCACCTATCGTGAAGGCATCACCCTCAACTCCGGTGCGAATGACACCTCTTTGCCGTTCACTTTGCAGGCTGCCACCAGCGGTACCGCCATCGTGAGCGGCGCAACTCAGTACACCAGTTGGACCGCCTACAGCAAGAACACCAACATCTTCACACACTCGTGGACGAACAATTGGGGCATCTGTTCCACGCAAGGCAATGCGGGCGCTCCACCGCAACCGGATATTATGCGCCGCCGCGAAATTGTCATGGTCAACGACACTCCGGTGACTCAGGTGTTGACTCTCGCCGACGTCATCCAAGGTACCTTTTACGTGGATGAGTCGCTGAATCTAATGTATTTGTGGCCTCTGGCTGGCACCACGCTTTCCTCCGCCGACGTTGAAGTCGGCAACCAGTCTGGCATGCTTACTTTGAACGGCAAAAGCAACTTCGTAGTGCGTGGCTTGACGTTTCAGTACGATTCCTCCTGCCGCGATGGAGCCGCCGTCACCGTCTCTGGCACCTCCAGCAACTTCCTGTTCGATAGCGACACCTTCGTTTGGAATAACGCCATGGGGTTGAAGATCAACTACGCGGGCACCAACCTGAGCGTGCTCAACTCCACCGCCAACCACAACGGCCAAAGTGGCTTTCACGTCACCCAGATCAAGAATTCGCTCTTCCAGAACCTCATCGCCAACTACAACAACTGGCGCGGCGCGCAAGGCACCGTTTACAACTGGAATGTCGGCGGCTTCCACTCGTTTCAAGGCCACACCGAGACCGTCACCGGTCTGCAGGTTGCCTACAACCTGACCTACGGCACACACTGGGATACAGACCACAAGAACGTCACCAACACCGCCATCCAAAACATCAGCAACCTGCTGGTGGGCGACTTCTGGGAGAAAGACGAGGGCCCAATCACCCTCACCGGCGGCATCAACTGCTACAACGGCCTGGTCTTGGAACCGCTCGCCTTTCCCGGTTCTGGTATCGGGCTGCGCAGCACCGAGAACGTGACCATGTCGGGCAACGTTTTCTACAACAATGCCAGCTCCATACTCACCGTTTTGGGAACCCCCGGCGGCGATCCCGTTACCGATTGGGAGACCAACCAGTCCTACAACCTCATCACCAGCGGCCTGAACCTGCAAGATAATCTTTTTGACGCGCAAGATACCCAGTACGTGTTTGTGGATCAAGGCTTGGGTGGCTCCGACTGGTCTACATTCCTCAACGGACAGACCAGCGGACTCCCCGGCTCACCGCGCTTCGCTTCGAATAGCAATACTTGGTGGAACCCTACCACCACCAGCGCCTATACCGTACCCGCGCCTAGCTCGGGCACAGTGGAAGACTTTGCCGCGTGGAAGAGCCAGACCGGGCAGGATTCACTCTCCCAGTTCACCGCGCCAGCTACCGACCCCGCCACCACCTGCGCGGTTCCTATCACTGGCTCCACCAGCCCTGACTTTTGGCTCGTTACTCCCACACCCGCAGTCACTGCCGGCGCGGACGGCAGCGCGCCCGTCAGCTTTGCTGTGAGTCCGCTGGGCTCCTTCTCTGGAAACGTGACTCTTACAACCAACACTTCAGCGGTCGCGGGCCTTACCGGGAGCTTCACCCCCGCAGTGGTGACCGGTGGCTCGGGCACCACCACCTTCAACTTGGCCAGCACCACCAGCACCAAGGCTGGGACCTATCAGATTCCCATCTTTGCCAGCAGCAACGGCAAAGTGCGCAGTGCGACCATCTATGTCACCATCCCGGTGACCAGTCTTCGTTTTTCCGCCTCCACGCTGAACTTCCCCACCACGGTGGTCGGCAGCAGCAGCTCTCCGGTTTCGTTCACCATCAAGAACAACGGCAGCAAGAGCATCACCGGGGTTACCTTTACCGTTCCTACTGGCTTTACGCAGACCAACAATTGCAGCGCTACCATAAAAACCGGAGTCACCTGCACCGTCAATGTCACCTTCACGCCCTCTTCAGCCAGAACCTTCACCTCAACCCTTACCGTGACCGATAGCGACGCCTCAAGCCCGCAGTCGGTCACCCTGAATGCAACTTCTGTGCCAGCACCTACGGCTTCCGCCACGCCGGGCTCGCTCAACTACGGCAGCGTCAAAACCAGTTCCAGCTCCAGCATGACGGCCACGTTGCAGAATTCCAGCACGACTTCTCCGCTGACGCTCACCAAACTTCTGCTGACAGGCAGCGCCAGCAACCAATACTCCCAGACCAACGCCTGTCCGCTATCACCGGCGACGTTGGCTCCCCTGGCAAGTTGTACCGTTACGGTGAAGTTCGCGCCCACATCCACTGGCCTAAAGAGCGCCACGCTGGAGTTTGACAGCAACGTGCACAGCGGTCAGACAACCGTTTCGCTGAGTGGTACAGGAACAAAGTAGCAGGCGCGGTGGCAGACCCGCAGTCGCGTCGAATGCAGTCGCGTTGAATGCAGTCTTTGTTTGGGTTCCACCACAACGCCGGCCAACGGGGGCGGAATTACCTCCACGAACAGGGGAGAAGCTCCGCTCTTACACCCCTAACCACGGCACACCTTTTGGCACCATGCCCCAGACCTTCCTATCCATTCAGATAGGCCGCAGTACCGTTTTGCGGCCTTTCCAACACTAAGCTGGCAAGGAGATAGCCTCTATATTTACCTTATTTTCATGAACTTACCCCTCTTAGGCACATATCTTGGATTATTCTCTGGCTGCGTTGGCAGGGAATGTGCTTTTATACCTGCAACGCAGGCCCTTGGGTGGTTGCTGTGCATTTTGGCTCAGATATCGGGCCGGAAGAAAGTCTGAGAAGAGAGGAAAGGCCTTAGGGACGAAGTTCTTCGCCAGAAATTGTGCTTTTGGAGAGTAACGCCTCATTATGTCCGATTATGTCCGTTGCACTTGGAGCCATGTTTCGCCATGATGAAGCTGAACCTTGCACTTATGAAGTCCGGCAGTTTAGATCGGGCACCCCAACGCAACGACATGACTTTGGCTAGGTTTAGCAGGCAGTCAGGAAAGGTCGGAGCGTAGACCCGCCTTCGGGACGCCAAACCCGAAGTTGGAGAACGCAGTATGAATACCCCGTGCTGAAGCGTCTGGGAGCTCTCCCCTTCCAGAGGATTCAGCGCTGGCCAACAGTGAACTCGGCACGCCGAGTTGGAGGCAGTATGACCTACCTCAAGAGTGCGCTTGTAGCGCTCTTCTCTCTGGCCATTTTCACAGTCCCCTGCGTTGGGCAGGCGAATGTGAACGAAACTCTGGAAACAGCCACGGTTTACGTGGATGCAGTCAACGGCAGCGACGCACGCTCTTGCGCACAAGCTGCCACCTCAACCAACGCCCTCAAAACCATCAGCGCGGCCATCACTTGCGCCCTCACCAACAACCAGGGCAGCATCGGGACAAAGATATGGGTCGAGCCCGGCACCTATCGCGAAACCCTGTCGCTGACTTCCACGACCCGCGATACAAACCTGCCCATGACGATTCAGGCCGTTACCAACGGCACGGTCACCATCTCGGGCGCGGTTACTTATACCGGTTGGACCCCTTACAGCGCCAACACCAGCATCTTCACCAACTCGTGGACCAATGATTGGGGTCTGTGCCCGCCCAGTTCTGCTCCCGGCGCGCCACCGTTTCCGGACATTGTGCAACGGCGGGAAACCGTCTTCGTAAACGGTGCCTTGCTCACGCAGGTGCTCACGCTGGCGGATGTGGTCGCTGGCAGCTTCTTTGTGGATGAAAGCGCCAATAAGATCTACGTGTACCCGCCCGCAGGCGTGAACCTAACCACGGCAGACGTGGAAGTGGGTACGCTCTCTAATCTGGCGACCATTACCCGCGCTCAGGTGGTTTTGCGCAACCTGACCTTTCAGTATGCGAACTCGTGCCGCGATAATCCGGCCGTGACGATCACGGGAGCCTCGGCCAACAACATCGTGTTCGATACGCTGAACGTCAACTGGAACAACGCTAACGCGGTCACCATCAACAATCCGGCATCCAACTTTACGGTGACCAATACCACCGCGAATCACAACGGACAGAGCGGGCTTTCCGGCTATCAGGTAAAGAATGGCCTGTGGCTGAATGACACCGCCAACTACAACAACTGGCGCGGTGCGCAAGGTGCCATCTACAACTGGAATCTTGGCGGCTTCCACCCCTTCTCGGTGCACAGTTCTACTGTCACCGGGATGAGCATGTATTACAACCAGACCTTTGGCGCGCACTGGGATACCGATCACCAGAACATCACCGCATCGGGAATGGTCTCGGTCAACAACCTGCTGGTGGGGGATTTCTACGAGAAAAACGAAGGCCCTATCTCGATCACGAACAGCACCTACTGCGGCAACAATTTAGTCGCTTCTCCGCAGGCTTCGTTCGGTGCGGGCGTGGAATTCCGCGACTCGATGAACGTCACCCTGCAAAACGACTACTTCTACAACAACGGTGTGGCCTCACTGAACTTTCAAGGCACGCCCGGCGGTATCAACTGCTCCACCCACAACCCGGAGTGCGTCACCAACTGGGAAACTGGCCAGCAGTATGACCTCCAAAACAAATTCCTGACCCTGAGCGGCGACTCGTTCTGGGCACTGGACGCGACCCAGAACGACTTCCAAGACAGCTATTTGGGCGACCAGAACGGCAATAACGACTGGACCAGCTTCATCACAACGCTGAACTCCTCCGGCAACACTTGGTGGAATCCCAGCCTAAATCCGCCGTTTGAAGTTCCGCCCACGGCCAGCAACCCGCTGCCCCAGAATGTGGACTTTGCCGGGTGGCAGTCTGCCACCGGGCAAGACATCAGCCGTTCCACCTTCTCGCAACCCGCACTGCCTTCCACGGCGTGTGTGGGCACGGTGACGGCCGCCACCCGGCGTGGTCACAATCAAGCCGGCAAGAAAACCAAGGCCAACCCCTCGGTGGTTCTGTCCGATGCCCCAGACTACTGGCTCGTGGCCTCCGCCAGCGGTGTGACCATTGACCTTACTGGCGCGGCCCAAAACACCTTCACCCTGGCTCCGGTTGGCACCTTCGCCAGCAGCGTCACCTTGAGCGTAAATACCTCCAGCGCACCGGGCGTTCACGCCACGCTATCTCCCACGACCTTCGCTACCGGTAGTGGCGCAGCAGCCATGTCCCTCACCACAGACCCCGGTACCGCAGCCGGAACCTACCAGATTCCCGTCATGGCCACCGGCGGCGGTCTGGTGCACACGTCCACCTTCTTTGTGACGGTGCCGCCGGGCTTTGCACGCCTCTCGACGGTCAATATCTCATTCCCCAATCAGGTGGTGAGCACCACCAGCGCGCCCATGAATGTGACCCTGACGAACGTGGGCACAACCACCATCACTGGCATCACACCGGTGGCCAGTTCCAACTTCGCCCAGACCAACACCTGCGGTACCAGTCTGCTGGCGGGCGCGAGCTGCATCTTCAGCGTTACCTTCTCGCCGAGTACCCTGGCGGGCACTTACACAGGAACCCTGACAATTTCGGATTCCGATGCTTCCACCCAACAGGTGGTGAACCTGACGGGCAACGCCATTGCGTTGGCAACCGCGAGCTTCAGCCCCGGCAGCCTGCTCTACGGCTCGGTGCCGCTGCAAACGGCCAGCACCATGACCGCAACCTATACCGACACCAGCACTCAGTCGCCCATTTATGTGACCAGTATTCTGATCACTGGTGCGAACACGGGTGACTACTCGGAAACTGACAACTGTCCGCGTTCGCCAGCACAACTGGCTCCGCTGGCAAGCTGCACTGTCAATGTCACTTTTACTCCGACGGCGATCGGCTTACGGCAGGCCAACGTCAGCGTCACCTCAAACACCGTACTTGGCACCCAGACGCTCACCATGAGCGGCACCGGATCTGCCTCCACGGCCAACGTCACCCTGACGCCGACAGCGCTTTCGTTCGGTTCCATCACCGTCGGCACCAACAAGGTGCTGACCTCCACCGTCAAAAACACCAGCAGCGCGGCCGTCACCATCACCAGCCTTACGCTGGGTGGCGCAAACAGTAATCAGTTCATTTTTACAGATACCTGCCCGCGCGCTCCGCTTACGCTCGCTGCCAATGGAACCTGCATTATCACTGGCACCTTCACGCCAGTCGGGTTGGTGGGCAACTTAGGCGGCGCCGTCAGCGCCTCCGTCACGCTTACTGATACCGGCAACCCAACGACGCAGATTCTCAACCTCAATGGCACGGTCGTAGTTCCGGCCCCTACCACGTCATTCACGCCCACTTCGCTCACCTTCCCCAATACGAATGTGGGAATGTCGAGCTTGCCGCTGACGGTGATACTCACCAACACCTCTGCGATTGAACCGTTGCTCATCAGCAGCATCCCTACCACCGGCACCAACCTAACCTCTTACTTGGTGGCGAGTACGTGTCCTATCGCGCCTGCAACTTTAGCGCCTTTAGGCTTATGCAATATCGTGGTCACGTTTGTGCCCACCGCCGCGAAGTCGTTGCCCGCATCGGTCACGGTGTTCAGCAACGTAAGCACCGGCAGTTCGGTGTTCAATCTTTCCGGCACGGGACAAGCACCCACGGTTTCGCTGACTCCGGCGACGCTTGCCTTCGGCAACCAAAACGTCAACGTGAAGGTCACCAAGACCTCTACCATCAAAAACACGTCCACGACGCTGCCGCTGCACATCACCAGCATTACGGTGACCGGCTCGCACGTCGCCAGCTACACCCTGTCTGACACTTGCCCGCGTTCGCCCGCTACTTTGGCAGCAGGCGCCAGTTGCGTAGTCACCGTAAACCTAAATGCCACCACCACCGGCGACCAATCGGGTTCGGTCACCATTATGGACGACATTGTCGGTGGGGTCAGCACGATCGCGATTACCGGCACCACGTTTGCTTCGGCCACACTCACCCCCACCACCATTGCCTTCGGTAACGTGGACTACGCCAACTCTTTGGGTTCGGGCGTAGGGGCTTCGAAAACCCTGACTTCGATCCTTAAGAACACGTCGCTGCAAGCTTCGCTGACCATTGCCAGCATCGGACTGAGCGGCAGCAACACCCGCTACTATACGGAGTCTGACAACTGCGGTGCCTCTCTTGCCGCAGGAGCAAGCTGCACCATCACCGCCGTCTTCACTCCCACCATCTCGGGAGCGTTGAACTCGGCCATCACCATCACCGATGGCGTGAGCGCTGGCACCCAGACCATCACCTTGACGGGTTCTGGGGTGCTGCCGGTTCCCACGGCGAAGTTCGCCCCCACCACGTTGGCCTTCGCTTCTGTCAATGAGGGAACCACGCTCAGTAAGACGGCAACCCTCACCAACAGCAGCACAGATACGCTGGCCGTGCTGAAGATTACCAGCCTGATTCTGGCTGGCACCAACAGCAGCGAATATACCGTGACCCACAACTGCCCGCTTTCGCCCAGTACGCTGGCTGCGGGAGCTTCGTGCACCATTACGGCCGTCTTCGCCCCAGTTAACCTCAACGCCACGACTGTAACCTACACCGCGACTGACAATGCTTCGCCCGCCACCCAGGTGTTAACCCTGACTGGTACCGGCAAAGCTGTGGTTCCGACAACAAGCTTTACGCCCGCCACCGTCAGCTTTGGCAACATTAACGAAGGCACTTCGAGCACCATGACTTCGGTGTTCAAGAATACCTCCACCAGTTCGTTCGCCACCCTGACCATCACTTCCATCGGTGCAGTCACTGGCACGGACTCCAACCAGTTCGTTGTCACCAACGCCTGCCCACTTTCGCCGGCGACCCTCGCTGCCGGAGCCTCGTGCACCTTCACCGTCGTTTATTCGCCCACCAACACCGACTCACCCAGCGTCACGGTTAAGGTGACGGACAACGAATCGGCGGGCTCGCGTACCTTGACCATCAAAGGCACAGGCCTCAAACCCGTGCCCACCGCGACCCTCACTCCATCGTCACTCACCTTCCCCTCCACCACGGTAGGGACGGCAGCGGCACCCATGACGACCACCCTCACCAACACCAGCACCAACACCTTCGCGACCTTGGCCGTCACCACTTTGACGACGACCGGCACGGCAGCGGCAGACTACACCGCGACCAGCAACTGTCCGGCGAGTCTGGCAGCGGGTGCGACCTGTGTGGTGACCGTCAACTTCACGCCTGCGGCAAAGAACACGCGCGCCGCGACGCTGAACGTCAATAGCAACGTGAGCGGTGGCAAAACGACTGCCTCCCTTACCGGCACCGGCCAGTAGCAGCCGCGCTTTCACACCAAGGGCCGCCTCTTCCAGAGGCGGCCCTTTCTGCTGGCTGGCAACTCACGACCTGTTAGCGAACCGCTACAATATTGCTTAGAGCCAGCATGAATCAGCAGCCATCCTTCAAGCCCTTGTGCGCACGCGTCGTGCCCTCCCTGCTTTGCGCGCTGGCTGCACTCGTTGCACACTCCCATGCGCAAGCCGCCCCAGTAGCCAAGCCGGAAGTCCGCAGCACCCTGATTGCCAGTAGCGCAACACAGGTGCTCGACGTTGCACTCGTTCGCGTCACGGGCGAAACCCACGACGCCATTTTGCTGCTTCGCGGTGATGGCGTGGAACTCACCGCTGCCAAAGCCGAACAAGCGCCCCGGCCCGCTAGCAGCGTTGCAATTCCACCGCCGCGCGTCACCGTGCGCGACCTCCGCGGCCGCCTCGCCATCCGTCAATGGCCTAGATTTGACGTCTATTTGCCCGGCCGCAGTTGCAACGGTGTGTTCTCCCCACAACTCACGCTGACTTGCCAGGACAACAACGACCCGTGGCCGCTGGGCTCGTCCTTGCTCGCCGATGACGAACTCGAAGCCCGCTTCCCATTCACCCGTAATTTTTTCGATGGCGAACTCAGCGGGCGGCTCGACACAGTTAAGGTCGCGCCCTTTTACGCGGCAGCGCATTGGCATGGCAGCACTCCTGCGGCTAGTCTTTGGCTGCTCACTGGAATAGATGGCCACGTGCGCAGCTTGACTGCCGCGACCGCCACTGCCACCAAGGAATTCGCCAGCACTGGGTGGGGTAGCGACATCACCCGCGTCACTTCACATTGCGGCGCGGGCGAGCAACTGCTGGTGACCGCCGCAGCGGACGGGGCGCAGCCCGATTCCGTGCAAGCTGTAGAACTGACCGGAGACAACTCTCACCCCATCGCACCACCCTTGTCCATGCCCGGCCCCATCACCACACTGTGGCCGGACGCCGTCGGCCAGAGCGCGATCGCGGTTGTCCGGAACCTGAAGACTGGAGCCTATGACGCCTATCGTCTCGAAGTCGCTTGCGATCGCTAGCCTGCTGACTTGTGCTCTCGCAACCAGTGCCCACGCTGCGACCCGTCCGCAATATGGCGGCACCTTGCATCTGGAGTTGCAGGCCGCGCCTGCGGAGTATGCCCCCGAGATTCTGGCTACCCGTGAGCCGCCCAGCGAAGAACTTACTGCCCTTATCTTTGATCGCCTTGTCTGCCTGAATGGCAACGGTGAGCCAGCACCGCAACTGGCCACGCAGTGGGAACACGACTCCACCGTCACCCATTGGGTTTTTACTCTGCGCCAGCACGTGCACCTGCAAAATGGCATCGGTCTTTCGCCCGCCATGGTGATGAGCGCCCTCGCCCTGCAAAACGCCCAGTGGCGCGTCCGCTTTAACGCTGACAAACTTGTGATTGATACCCAGCAACCGCAACCGGGCTTGCTGTACGAACTAGCCCTCCCGCGCAATGCTATTGTCGTGCGATCCGGCAAAGGCGCAGTGATCGGCTCCGGCCCTTTTCGTCTTCAAGACTGGACGCCCCACAAGCACGCCACCCTACGCGCCTTCGATCAGTATTGGGGCGGTCGCCCGTATGTGGATGTGATCGAACTCGCGCTGGGCCGCGCTCCCGCCGACCAGCTCGCCGACTTTGCTGCAGGCAAGGCCCAAGTGATAGAAGCAAGCCCCGGCAGTACAGCCGAACTACAGCGCCAAAAGCTTTCTGCACAAGTTGTTCCCCAGCTGCAACTGCTGGCACTGGCCTTTGACCCGCGCAGCAATGCCGTGGAAGCCATGCCCGTCCGTCGAGCGATAGCTCTGCCGCTCGACCGCACTGCAATTGCAAAGCAAATGCCGCTGACTTGGCTTACGCCGACACTGGCACTTCTGCCCCCATGGCTGCAAAGTGGGGCCCCGCTGAGCACCGAGACGGTAACGACGGTAACAGCCACAGCGCCCATCGCGCCCGCAAGCGACGCGGATCTCCGTGCCGCACGAGCCGATCTGCAAACTTATCTCCGCGCCTCTTCCCTGGGAACCATACCTGCCGGTGGCCAGCCGCCCGCCCCCACACTCACTCTCGCCTACGACGGCACCGACTTGACCTCGCGCGCAGTCGCGGTACAGTTGCAAGCTTCTGCGAAGCTGTTTGGAATCAAACTCGCGTTGAGCGCCGAAGAACCCGGCAGCGCACCCGGCACCGCGTCTGGCTCCGCGTCTGGCTCCGTCGCCACTGCCTCCAGTGACGCTCCACCCGATATGCGGCTGCGCTACTTCCGCGTCGCATCCCCCGACTGCGCCACTGCGCTGCTCGAGCTTGCGTCGCGCATCAGCCCAGAGGCGCTCGCCGCTACCCGCAAATCCGTATCGGCCACCAACGCCTTGCCTGCCGCTGAACAGCACACCGGGCTCGCACGCATCGCCACCGATCGCACTTCCGAACTCTGGCTGGTGCCCATCGCCTTTGCGCCACTGATCCGCGTCTTCGACGACCACATTGCCAACCGCGACACCAGTGCCCTCGACACTTTGCACATAGAAGAACTCTGGCTGCACCTATCGCAATAGCAGCCGCAGCAAACAACTTGGCGGAGTCATGCACCGCGCAACCTTGGCCTAAACGAACCGGCATACCCAAAATATCGGAGCATCTTTGACCATCGAAACACTGCCCGCCGCCCGCAAGAAAGTGTACCTGCCTCCCGGCCTGCCCGTGAATCTGCTGCTGCTTACCAATGGCCAATTTCGCCCGCGCGATCCCATCCGCCTCTTTGAATACATGGCCCGAAAGTATGGCGACATCTCCACCTACCGCGTCGGCCATCTGCGTATCGTGTTCCTCAACAATCCTGAGTACATTCGCGAAGTGCTGGTGAATCAGGCACCCAACTTCACCAAAGAGCGCGTGCAGCGCCGCAGCAAGATGCTGCTCGGCGATGGCATGATTACCAGCGAGGGCAACTATCACAAAGCCCAGCGGCGCGCCGTGCAGCCCGCATTCTATCGCGAACGCATTGGCGCTTATGCCGACACCATCGTCCGCCACGCCTGCAATCTGCGCGACGCGGTCGTGCCCGGCTCCACCATTGACATGGCCCAGACCATGATGCGACTCTCGCTCAGCGTCGCCGCCGATGCGCTTTTTCGCACCCGCATGACGGCAGAAGAAGTTGCCGCCATGAATCAGTCGGTTAACGACATCATGAAGGTGTACCACTTCCTGGTGGCGCTGCCAGCAGCGGAAAAGCTACTGCACTTCCCCATCCCCGGCCTGATGCAGTTCAAGCGCGCGCGGCGAAAGCTCGACCGCCAGATCTTCGAGATGATTGCGCATCGCCGCTCGCAAGGCGAGCCCGGCGAACTGCTCACCATGATGATCGAGGGCCAGCCCGACGCCTCCGACGAACAAATCCGCGATCAGGTCACAACCATCCTGCTCGCCGGCTTTGAAACCACCGCCAACGCGCTCTCATGGACGTGGTATCTGTTGGCGGAAAACCCGGAGGTCGAGGCACGCCTGCACGCCGAGCTTGATGCCGTGCTCGGCGGCCGCTTGCCCACAGCGGATGACTATCCTAACTTGAAGTACACCGAGATGATTCTTGCCGAAGCCATGCGACTGTACCCGCCCGCATGGGCCATGGGGCGGCAAGCCATTGAGCCCTTCGACCTCGGCCCCTACCACCTACCCGCCAAGACCACTGTGCTCATGTCGCAATGGGTAATGCACCGCAACCCGGAGTTCTTTGCCGATCCGCTGCGGTTTGATCCCACGCGCTTCGAACCGGAAGCCAAGCGTAACCGCCCCAAGTTCGCCTACTTCCCCTTCGGAGGCGGCCCGCGCCAGTGCATCGGCGAAGCCTTTGCGTGGATGGAGGCCGTGCTGATTCTCGCCACGCTAGCCCAGCGTTGGCGCGTCACACTGGTACCCGGTCAGACCATCGTGCCCGAACAACTGATTACGCTGCGGCCCAAAGGCGGCATCAGAATGAAAATGGAGCACCGCTAGCGTAAGTGTTTCTCAGCGAAGCCCGCGCCAGCACGTTGAAAGTGTGCACTGCGACCTCCGCTGGCCCGCTATCCGCACGCTACTCCCCTCCGCCTGCCGCTATCACGGTATGCTTTGGCGGCGGCATGGGGGTATTGCCCTTGCGGTCGTGCCACAGGATCGCGTTCAAGGTCTGCGAATCTGCGGCATCGGCGTGGCGGAAGTCCATCTTCGACGACTGCTCGGCTCCCTTGTCTCGACGCTTGTTGGTTTCGAAGATCAGCCCATTGTCCCAGTTCCGATGATCCGCCTTGAATGGAGCCTGCTTGCCGCCGCCCGCAAAAAGCGGCGTCATCACCGGCGCATACGCATCGTTCACATTCATCGGAGGCAGCCCCAACAGCGCCTCCATGGTCCGGATCATGCTCACCGTGGTGTAAAACCCATGCTCCACCGCAGGATTGGCTGCCGACCCCGGCGCATACTTGCTAATCACCAGCGCCGTCGAACGGTGTGCATCCACATGGTCAGCCGCATCCTGCGCGTCATCCTCCAAAATCATGATGGCGGTGTCGTCCCAGTACGGGCTGTTAGAAATCGCTTCCACCACGCGCCCCACTGCCAGATCGTTGTCGGCGACGGCAGCAGCAGGCGTAGGCGCATTCGGCTTCTTGCCCGAGGTGTGGTCATTCGGAATCCGCAACTGGATAAACTGCGGCATCTCATCTTTGTTGCCCGCCGCACGCGCTTTCTGCCACGCGGTGAACTCCAGCAGGAACTCATCCACCCGCAACTGGTCGGGGTATTCGGGATTGAAATCCGGAAAATGCTCGTCGAAATGGCCCAACAAATCCGCCTTAGTCGCCACATCGCGTTTGATTACCGGAATCGCCCACGGATACGGACTCGCCCCTCCGCCCAACCGCGCCGGTAGCGGATCACCCTTGCGAATCACTGCCCGCTCACACTCCCCGCCCGTTGGCTCAATCGTCCCTTCGCGTGGCTGGGTCTGGCGTGCCTTCTTCTTCCTCGGATCCTCGCACCACTCCGTGGCAATAAATTCCCCATAGTGCCGATAGCTCACACCGTGCCGCGCCAGATTGTTCCATAAATATCCCGTACCCGGCTCATCCACGTCGGAGATATGCCAGTGCAGCGGATACTCGTCCAGCACGGTTCCTTCGTAGTCGTAGCTATGCTCACCCGCGCGATACGCAATTGGCCAGGTCTTCTCGTTGTAGTCGCTTGTAGTCGCTGCATTCGACCACTCGTGCCCGTCTGCCGACACTTCACCGCTGTCATAAAAATTGTCGAGCACCCCGAACTGCAACGCCAGTTTGTGCTGATTCGGCGTCACCTCTTCGCCAAACAGTGTCAGCGACGAATCGCCATTGCCCACCCCGAGGTCGCCCAGAATTTGGTCATACGTGCGATTCTCTTTGATGATGTAAATCACGTGCTTGATCTTTTTTGCGTTCGCAGGCAACGCCACGGTTGCAGCGTCCAGCAAATTGTCCTGCCGGGCTTGCGCGGTCAGATCCGCCAGTCTGCTTTCGGTTTGCGACACCGGCAGCCGCGCCAGCGAGCCCTGCAGCAGGGTCGGAATATAGGGCAGCTCCGAGCGCTTCACCTTACCCGCCGTGATGTCCTTCATATCCTGCACGGGCTTGTTGGGGCCAGTCCCCTGCCCCTTGCCGCTGGCGATGATCAGGTCATTGCCGTGCACCACAACTGCCGTCGGATACCAATCGGTCGGGATGAACCCCAGCGCAGCCTTCGCCTTTCCGTCATCGCCCGGTTGCGTGTCCAGTACCGCCACACTATTCGTTCCCGCGTTTGCGGCAAACAGCCGCTTGCCATCTGTGGAAAGCGCCACGCTCAACGGACTCGACCCACCTGCCTCCTGGCCCGCCATCTTGGTGGACCACCGCGTCACCACTTCCCCCTTCGCCGTATCCACCGCCACCACGGCATCCGCATTCGCCAGCGCCACATACAACCGTTTGCCATCGCCGCTCAGCGTCATCGCTGTCGCATGCGGGCTCGACGACGCGCGCTCCGTACCGGGTAGCGCGATCCAGCGCGATACCCTTCCTGCCGCCACATCCAACTCTGCCAGCTTTGCCTCATTCCACAACGATACCCACGCCCGCCGGCCGTCGCTCGACACCGCCACTCCATAGGGAAAAGTCCCCGGGACCAGTTTGTGCAGGCTCAAGTCAAACCGCTTCTGTACCGCGCCCGTCGCAGCGTCCAGCATCACCGCATCGTCAGCAAGATTCTCAGCCACCAGCAACTCGTCGCTACTTGCGCCGTGAATCACTGCTATCCCCGCTGGATACGGCACAATTTTCCCCGCATCTTCCGGATGCTCATGCAGTCCGCGTGCCCCAAACTTGCCTGCCGCCAACGCCGCTTGCGGCAGCGGCAAAAACTTTTCCGGTGCCACCACGCCATCCTTAAAGGAATACACCGCAATGCCGTTACCTAAATGGTTCTTCTTCACTCCGCCCACGTCAGTCATCGAAACCACAGACGCGTACAACCGCGCACCATCCCCGCCAAATGCCAGCCCGACAAAGTACGACTGCGCCGCGCCTTCCTTAAACCGTTCATCAGGAAAGTCTTGATACTTGCCAGTAGTCAAATCGAACACGCCAATGGACTGCCGGCGCCCGGAACTCTCCGCGCCGTAGCCAGCAAACAGGGCTGCCACATAACGCCCATCCGGACTCACCACTACTGTCACCGGCAAACCATTGGTGGCAGTGACAAACCCTTCCCCAGGAGCCTCCACCATTTTGCTGCTCGGCAGCCACACGATCTTCTTAATCATCCGCGTCGCCGCCAGCGACAGCATCATGCTTGCACACAGCATCCCGACCCATCCCAGAAGCCGCAACCCGCGCCCGTTCCACCACCGACCCGTCGTCACTGTCCGCATCGCAAATCCCCCGCGTCAGGCTTTCGCCTGTTCCACCAAGAATACCCATCCAAAAAAACGCTCGCAGTCCTCAAGAGGCTGCGAGCATATGGTACACAATTTCCATCCTGTGAACGATTCCTAAGTCTGCGTCTCCGCGTCGGTCGAGGGATCCCCCACATTGTGCCGCACATCTGCGCCCTTCACCCAGAAGATCACGTCTTCTGCAATGTTGGTGGCGTGGTCGGCCACGCGTTCCAAATTCCGCGCGATCAGCAGCGCATCCAGCGCCTGCTGCGTCACACTTGGCGTTTCGTTCATCTTCCGCACCAAATTGATGAACGCTTCGTCACGCATGCGGTCTACTACGTTATCCATCTCCAGCACGGCCTGTGCCAGCTCCGCCTTGCCTTCAATAAACGATTCCAGCGCTCGCCGCACCATGGCTGAGGTTGCCGATGCCATCCGCGGAATATCCACCGGAAGATCCACGAACGGCAGGTCAATCATGTCCATCACGCGTTCCACGATGTTGACCGACTGATCCCCGACTCGCTCCAAGTCAGAATTGATTTTGACCACGGCCAGAATAAAGCGCAAGTCAACGGCGGTGGGCTGCTGCATGGCAATCAAGTCGAAGGCAGCCTCGTCAATGCCGCGCTCCAACTCATTAATCTTGCTCTCGCCTTCCAGCACCGAGTGGCACTTGGCCAGATCTCGGTCGCGATACGCTTCGAACGCGCGATCCACTGCCTGCTCCGCCAGCCCGCCCATACGCAACAGCCGGTCGCGCAGGTCTTCCAGTCCCTGATGAAATTTCGTCCGCATTATCCAAACCTGCCCGTGATGTAGTCTTCCGTGCGCTTGTCCGAGGGTTTTGTAAAGACCTTCTCGGTCCGGTCAAACTCGATCAGCCGCCCCATCAAGAAGAAGCCCGTAAACTCTGCGACCCGGGCCGCTTGCTGCATGTTGTGCGTCACAATGACAATCGTAAACTTCTCTTTCAACTGAAAGATTAGCTCTTCGATTTTACCTGTAGAGATGGGATCGAGCGCCGAGCAAGGTTCATCCATCAACACCACTTCGGGTTCTACCGCCATCGTTCGCGCAATGCACAGCCGCTGCTGTTGACCGCCTGAAAGACTGGCTCCCGACTTCTTCTTCATCGTGTCTTTTACTTCGTCCCACAACGCGGCCCCGCGCAGCGCGCGTTCCACCAATTCTTCCAACTCTTTTTTCCCCGGAGCAATGCCGTTCAGCTTCAGCCCCGCCGCCACGTTGTCAAACACGGTCATCGAAGGAAACGGATTAGGCCGCTGAAACACCATGCCCACCCGGCGGCGCACCTGAACTGCAGAAGTACCATTGTAAATATCCACTTCGCCCACGCGTACACTTCCGGTGGCGCGAGCTTCCGGAATCACCTCATGCATGCGGTTTAGGCAACGAATGAACGTGGATTTGCCGCAACCCGAAGGGCCGATAATCGCCGTACACTTATTTGCGTCCGCAATCATGCTCACATCATGCAGCGCATGATGTTTGCCGAACCACGCATTTAGATTCTCCACTGTAATGCCTACGCCCATGCCAAAGCTCCTAACTGCGATGATGCAGCTACTGGACTGAACCAAGTGTGCCGCGGCTTACGGCGATCCGCACTGCCGCCACCGAGAACACAATGAGGATAATGAGAATTAACGCCCCAGCCCATGCCTGACGATGCCAGTCGTCATAGGGAGAGATCGCGTAACTAAAGATTTGCAGGGGCAGAGCCGCCGTCGGCTGATCCAGGTTCCAGTTCCAATAAGTGTTGCCAAACACCGTAAACAGCAGCGGTGCCGTCTCGCCCGCAATGCGCGCAAATGCCAACATGCAGCCCGTGATGACTCCCGAAGTCGCCGTTCGCAGCGTCACACTCACCGTGGTACGCCACTTGGAAACGCCTAATCCGTACGCTGCCTCCCGCAAACTATGCGGCACCAGCAGCAGCATCTCTTCCGTCGTGCGCGTGATCGTGGGGATCATCATGATGCCCAGAGCTACGCCGCCCGCCAGCGCTGAAAAATGCCCCCGCGTCAGTACCACGAGCGCATAGGCCGTAATGCCGATGATGATGGAAGGCACCCCGTTCAGCACATCCGAAGTGAAACGAATCAGGTTGCCAAATCGGCTGCCCCGACCATACTCTGAAAGATAGATCCCCGAGCCGATCCCAACGGGCACCCCAATCGCGCTTGCCAAGCCCAGAATCAGCACAGAACCCGCAATGGCATTCGCCATGCCGCCACCAATTTCGCCCGGAGGCGCAGGCGTCTTGGTTAGAAAATCAAAATTCAGCGCCCCAAAGCCCTTGTACAGCAGGTAGCCAAAAATCGCCAACAGCGGTGCCAATACCAGCACCACGCAGCTTGCCGCAATGAATGTCGCAGCCCAGTCGGAAAGCTTGCGTCCGAACGGCAACGGCGCCACTTGCTGATTCAATGCTCTAGCCATTTCCCCTCGCAGGCATGCCCCGGGTGACGCTCCAAACCAGCAACTGGGCCAGAATATTTACAATCACTGTCACCACAAACAGCGCCAGTCCCACTTCGATCAGCGCGCTCAAATACAAATCCCCGGTGGCTTCGCTAAACTCATTCGCAATCACACTCGCCATTGTGTGCGCTGGTGCGAACAATGCCTCGGTCAGCTTAGAAATTTCTGGCCGGTTGCCGATGACCATTGTGACCGCCATCGTCTCACCCAGTGCACGCCCCAATCCCAGAATCACTCCGCCGACAATCCCGGCGCGCGCGTTCCGCAACACGCCCATGCGAATCATTTCCCAGCGCGTTGCACCCAGCGCGTACACCGCTTCCCGCTGCGCAGACGGCACCGCCGTCATCACTTCCCGCGCCATCGAAGAGATGATCGGTACCACCATAATCGCCAGAATAATGCCCGCCGCCAGCATACCGATGCCGAATGGCTGCCCGGCAAACAGACCAGTCCAGCCCAGCGTTTTGATCAAAAAAGGCTCTACGTTTTCGCGGAGCAGCGGCACCAGCACAAAAATCGCCCACAACCCATAAATCACCGAAGGGATCGCCGCCAGCAGCTCCGTCATGAACGATAGAAACGTCTTCAACCGGCGCGGACACATTTCTGTAATGAAGATGGCCACGCCCATGGACACCGGAACTGCAAGTAACAGTGCCAGCAGCGATGACACCACCGTGCCGTAAACAAACGGCAGCGCCCCGTAATGGTCGTTGACCGGATCCCAATCTTGCCCAACAAAAAACTTGAAGCCAAACGCCTTCCAGGCCAAATCCGAACGGCTGATCAGCTCATACAAGATCAAGCCCACAATGACCAATACTGAGGTGCCACAGGCGACGACAATCGCATAAAACGACTTGTCGCCGAACCACGCGCGGGAAATATCCGTTTTTTTGGGGATGGCCGGGGCCACTTCGAGAGCCTTTCCGGGTTCGTCGGCTCCGCTCGGGAGCGGAGCGCCTAGGGCTGCGTTACTCATGACTGAACACAAAGTACCAGATATTTGTTACATGAGGATTAAAAGATTGCCAAACACAAAACCGCTAAGAACTTTCAGCAAGTGCGCTAAACTCTTATCCTCAATAGAGTTGCAGCACAAGTGCGCCTTGGGCTTCGCCCTCCGTTGCTTGTGCTGGACTGGAACGCAAGGAGAAATCGCGACCATGCCTACCTTCGCCGCCATTGATATCGGTTCCAACTCCGTGCGGCTCAAGATTGCCCGACTGGTGCGCGGTCGCCTGCAATCCCTCCACGAAGAT
This sequence comes from Acidobacteriaceae bacterium, assembly GCA_025356095.1. GTDB lineage: Bacteria > Acidobacteriota > Terriglobia > Terriglobales > Acidobacteriaceae > JANXUR01. The sequence goes on from JANXUR010000048.1 coordinate 43,400, forward strand.
CGCGAAGTCACCCGGCTAGGCGAAGATGCCTTCAAGAGCGGGTTCTTGTCGCCAGAATCCATGGCAGACACCATCCGTGTGCTGCGCCGCTTCCAAAAAGCTTGCCTCGACGCCGGTGCCGATCAGGTCCGCGTCGTCGCCACCAGCGCTATGCGTGATGCCCGCAACGGCAACGCCTTTTTGGAATGGGCCCGCTCCACCACTGGCTGGGAAGTCGAAATCATCTCTGGCATTGAAGAAGGTCGCCTTATCCACCTCGGCCTCACCACCCACCAGCGGATCAGCACTACCCCCACGCTTTTTATTGACCTCGGTGGCGGCAGTTGTGAACTTACCGTCTCGGTGCGCGGAGAAATCCAGCAAACCGTCAGCTTGCCGCTCGGCGCGGTTCGCCTTACTCATGAGTTCCTGCACCATGATCCGCCGCTCAAAGAGGAGGTGGAGCAGCTTCGCAAATTCGTCTCCCGCGAAGTGGAGCGCATCGCACCCGGCATTGCCCGTGCCAAAATCGGCGCGGTTATCGCAACCTCGGGCACAGCCCTGGCTCTTGCGGATTTAGCCGTTGGCCAGAAGCTCGCCAAGCCTGCCACCTCAGTGATGGTTCCGCAGGCAGGCGTCCGCAGTTTGGCGAACCTGCTGGCCAAGCGATCCCTGGAGCAGCGCCGCAGCCTTGTCGGACTTGGCCCTCGCCGCGCTGAAATCATCGTCGCTGGTGCTGCCGTTTACGCCGAACTGATGCAACGCTGCCATCTCAAGGGCTTCCGCTTCTCTGCCCTCGGCCTGCGCGATGGACTATTGGTGCAAATGGCCTCGGATATGGAGCGGGGCAGCAAATCCAATCGCCGCATCGAGTCCGAACGTTCCGGCTCTCTGCTCGCCGCCGCCGAGCACTATCGCGTAGATCTTGACCATGCCCGGCAAGTGCGCACCACCGCACTCCAGCTTTTCGATGACCTTAAAGCCCTCCATCGCCTGCCGTTGCAATATCGCGAGATGCTCGCTGCCGCTGCCATGCTCTACGAGTCCGGCCTGTTTATAGGACGCAGTGGACGCCATCGTCACGCCTACTACATCATTTCCAACTCAGAGATTCTCGGCTACACTCCGCAGGAGCGCCGCATCATTGGTGCCATTGCGCGCTTTCTTGGCAAGTCGCGTCCTCTGCCGGGCGACCCGGCCATGCTGGCCTTGACCGTAGAAGAACGCGCTGCCACTGCCCGTGCCATCGTTCTGCTGCGCCTGGCGCGAGCCCTGAACCTTGGACGTGGCGGCACCTTGGCTGGCATCACCGTTCGCTCACGCGGCGAAACCGCACGCCTCGTCGTCACCCCCAAAAAGGGCCGCGGCGTCGAGCTGGAAACCTGGGCGTTAGAGAAGGAGCGGGATTACTTCCGCGAAGTGCTGGGGCGCGAACTGGTGGTCTGCGCGGCATAGACCGCCTTCACCAGCTTTGGCGTCAGATACCATTGCAAGCTGCCGCGATGCCTGCGCATATCCACCCGCGCCAGGCTACCTTTGCGCAAATCAATGTAGGCGGAGCTCTCTGGCCCACCCAACACATCGCACAAAAAATCACTGAGGTTCGGGTTGTGCCCCACCAGCAGCACCGCCTCGCAACCCTGCAGATTATCAAGCAACTCGCGGAAATCAGAGAACTTCGCATTGGGATGCAGCGCAGCGCTCAGCCGCACTTTTCCTTCGAATCCCATCTCGCTGGCCACCATCGTCGCCGACTGCGCCGCCCGCTTCAGAGGGCTCGATAGGATGCCATCCACCGCAACGTCCAGTTCGCCTAGAATCCGCCCCATGACGGAGCACTGTTCCACTCCCTCATCGTCCAAGGCCCGCCGATCGTTCTTTTGAGGGTCAGCAACCGCTTCGCCAGCGCTAGCATGCCGCATAAAGTACAAAATCATATCCTGACAATTCTATCGCGTCACGCCTGCGACCATCCGCTCCTCATCTGGTTCCTGCTCCGGCGTTCGCATGGGTTGCTGCCTATTCCCCACCCAGTTGCACGCCGCCCGGCGACCGCAGAGTCCGAATATCCCGCATCGGCGGCTGACCAAACATGCGGCTGTATTCGCGGTTGAACTGGCTCGCACTCTCGTATCCCACCTCGAACGCCGCCCCGGCGGCATCCAGACCCTCAACCAGCATGCTCTCCCGCGCGGCATGCAACCTGAGTTGCTTCTGATACTGCAACGGGCTCATCGCGGTGAGCGCCCGAAAGTGATGGTGCAGGGTGGAGACGCCCATGCCCGCAGCTTGCTGCGAAGATTCCCGTGCAGGGCGACCGATATCCGGAACACATTCAGCGCATGACGGGCCTGTAGCCCTTAGCGCCGCAAACCCAAGGTTCACAGCAAAAAGCCCGCCGATGTGCGACTGGCACGGCGGGCTTTCTACTTGGAGCATGCTTAGGCCTTGGTGGTGGTGCCAGCTCGCCGCGAGCGCGGCTTGGCCACTACTTCTGGTTTCGGTGCCCCTTCTTCCACCGACTCTGCCCCCGGAATATCCTGCAACTTGGCTTTGCCTTCGACCAGCGCGATCAGGAAGTCTTGCGCGCTAAAGGGCTTGTCTCCATTCGCACGCTCCGCCCGAAGATAGACCCCGGCCTCGGTCAGCACCCGCGCCTTTTTGGTGTCGGCCAGATAAGCGGCTAGAATTTCTTCTCGCAGACGCTTGCGCAGCTTCGCTTCTCTTACCGGGAACAGTACTTCTACCCGCTCATACAGATTACGGTGCATCCAGTCCGCGCTGCCTGCGTAAATCTGCTCATTTCCGCCATTGGCAAACAGATAAATGCGGCTATGCTCCAGAAAGCGGCCCACAATGCTCCGCACCCGAATCCGCTCACTCACACCCGGAATCCCCGGCCGCAACGCACAGATGCCGCGGATAATCAGGTCAATCTCCACCCCCGCCTGCGACGCCCGGTAGAGCGCGTGAATCGTATTCTTATCCAGCAGCGAATTCATCTTCGCAATGATTCGCGCCGGTCGCCCTGCCCGTGCGTGTTCCGCCTCGCGCTCAATCATCTCGAGGCAGCGCATCGAAAGCGTGAGCGGCGACACCAGCAACGGCTCATAGCTGGCATGCTCGGAATACGCCGTCAAGTATGCGAATACATCGCTGACCGCGTTGGTAATCTGCGGATCGGCCGTCATCAGGCTCAAGTCTGTGTAGAAACGCGCCGTCACCGAGTTGTAGTTGCCCGTACCCAAATGCGCATAGCGTCGCGTGGTGCCATCCGGATCACGCCGCACCAGCAGCGCTAGCTTGCAATGCGTCTTTAGCCCCACCACACCGTGGAAGACCTGCACGCCCGCATCTTCCAGTTCACGCGCCCAGCGGATGTTCGAGGCTTCGTCAAAGCGCGCCCGTAGCTCCACCACCGCCGTGACTTCTTTGTGCGTCGCAGCTTCAATCAGCGCTGGTACCACTCGCGAGTTCTCCCCCGTACGATAGAGCGTCTGCTTAATCGAGAGAACTCGCGCATCTTCCGCAGCCGATTCAATCAGTGCCACCACTGGCTCATAGGAGTCATACGGATGATGCAGCAGAATGTCGTTCCGCCGGATCTCCTCAAACAAATCTTCCGTCTTCGGCGACAGCCGCAACTCTCGCGGCGCAAACGGACGAAATTTTAAATCCGGCCGGTTCGTCTGCTCGCAGATATTCATCAGACGGCTCAAATTCACCGGCCCATCCGTGCGAAATACCTGCCAATCTTCCAGATCGAAGTTCACCTGCAAACGATCCGTAATCTCCGGGCTGGCACCCGCTTCAATCTCCAGCCGCACCACGTCGCCCTTGCGCCGGTTGTGTAGCTCACTCCGCACCAGCTCCAGCAGCGACCGCGACTCTTCTTCTTGCACATACAAGTTACTGTTGCGCGTAGCTCGAAACGCCGCCGACGCCAAAATCTCGTACCCCTTGTACATCTCCTTCGCATGATGCGCCACCAAATCCGCCAGGAAGATATAGTCCGTGGTCTGTTTGGAGGGCAGCCGCACCAGCCGGGGCAAAGCTCGGGGCACCGTCACCACCCCGGTATAGATCACCGCCGAGCGATTTCTTTTCAGCAGAAACGCCAGACACAGAGCCTTGTTAATCACCCGCGGAAACGGATGCGACGGGTCTATCGTCACCGGTGTGAGCAACGGGTCCAGTTCGCGGTCGCAGTAGTCATCCACAAAGGCCCGTTCATTTGCATCCAGTTGGTCAATCTCCAGCACCCGAATACCCTCGGCTGCCAGCGCCGGATGCAGCAAATCATTCCAGCAGCGATACTGCGCCGCCAAAAAGTCGTGCGTCTCTTTCGCCACCATGTCCCGCTGCTGTAACAGCGTGATGCCATCGGGCAACGTCAGCACATGGCCATCTTCAATCTGCTGCACCAGGCCGGCCAACCGCACTTCAAAAAATTCATCCAGATTGCTGGCCGTAATGGAAAGAAACTTAATCCGCTCCAGCAAAGGATTGGATTCGTCTTCCGCCTCCTCCAGCACGCGCCGGTTAAAGGCCAACCAAGACATTTCACGGTTCAGCAGAAAAGCGGGATTCTCCACGGGCAGGTTCGTCATCGTCACTCGCGTCGCATCCGGTGCGGTCTCAATCATGGGTGAAGACTTCGCTACTTCTGGGGAGTAGTTGGCGCCTCAGGCGCAGGAGTCGCCGCCGCAGGCAAGGCCGCAGCAGTCGTATGCTTTGAAATGTACATCCGCAGATCGGCGCCAGAAGGCCGCTTCAAAAACAAATCACGCTTTACCACCCGCACTTGCAGCCTATCCCCTTCGTTCCACACATCCTCCGGAAAAGTCGAACCTTCATCATGGGGAATGTACTGCCCGCTGTAGACGTCGGTGCCCACTTGAACACTCAAATCAAACACATCGTCATCGGTCTGCAACGGCGTATTCGATTGCCAGGCGACCGTACGCGCCCGTTTCGAGTGTTTCAGCGAAATCAGTACGCCTTTCGCGTACTTTGGCCCCACTGCAGCATTCGCCGCGCTGGCCAACAGAATTCCTAGCACTATCAATGCAAGAAAATGTCGCATAACCGCCTCAGTATAGCCCATCACTATGGTGCATTGCTGTTCGCACAAAAAAACGGCGCCGCAAGTTCCACCGGCGCCGTCGTCTCGCAATTACCTTCAACTAGAAGGTATAGACCAAGTCAAACTGCAAGCGCTTCAAGTAAGGGTCGCTGCTGCCCGGCTTCACGCCCGTCGCCAGTTTGGCGTTCAGCAGCGTTGAATCCAGCGTGTGTCCATACCAGTACGTGAAGTTGGCCGAGGTGTTAGCACCCACCTTCCACAACCCGAAGAAACGATGCTGTTCGATGTTCGTTGGCGCACGCTGATCCGATTCCGTAAACGCTGCAATCGCCGAATCCTGCTCCTGATGATTGAACGCGTACCCGAACTGGATGTCGCCCTTGTTGCGGTTTTGTCCAACGCTGGCTTCAAAGTAGTAAGCCACACCTTGGCTGCCCTTGGTCACCGTCGTCACCTTGCCGGTCGAATCAACCGTCGGCACCGTGCTCGCGGCGCGTAAGTTGTCCAAATATTCTGCCGTAAAGTTCAACGGCAGTCTGGTGGACCACTTGCCCGTTCCTGTCTTCACTTGGCCGCCAACAATCAAATCGGAATACAAGAAGCCCGAGAGGAAGTGTTGGACACCCTTCGAATCTACAAATGTCGCGTTGGTGATGCCGTTCGCACCAAACGCGCAACTCGGAGTCTTGTTCGGCAAACCGTTGCCGCTGGCGCAACCTGCTCCCGGCCCTGGAACCGGCAAGCCGCCTGTCGTGGTCGTTGCACCCACCTGATAGGCTGATGCGTTCAGAATCGCATCTGCATTCTTCCAGTTCAGCACCGTGTACGAGGGGTTCAACGTCAAACGCCCTAACACGATTCGCGAGTTGATTGAGCCGCCCGCCGCGAACGAATCCGCACCGCCGCCCACTTCCGCGTATAGCATCTGGATACCCTGAACCGTCACGTTCTTTACATACTTCTGCCGCGCCAAGTCAAACGAGAACTTTTCGTTGAAGCCTTCTGGATTGATATCCGGATCGAACGTGTCCGAAGTCCGGGTCCAACTGTAGGCAAACTTACCGCCCGTCACCGACAGCCACTTGTGCGCCCGCGGATTGTACGTGATATACCCACGGTCAATGCCGATCGTCTTCTTCTGGAAGAAGTCCGTCAAGCTGCTGTTGGTCGAAGTCGAATCTGGCAGAACACCCGACGCCAGCGCTACACCCGCCAGAAAGTCGTCGTTCAACTTGCCTTCAAATCCGAAACGTACCCGGATGCGTGCCCGGTTACGATCCGCTACGCCCGGCTGAAAGAAGCTTTCACCCCGGACCCGCATATCGCCTGTCCAGCGAAAACGGCCCAGCGTGGATTCCAGCGTACTCACCCGCTTCTGCTCATCCTGCGTCGTGACCGCGCTGTTGGCCAGCGTCGTCTTCACATCGGTCAGGTCGCTGTTCAGCTTGTCGAAGGAATCCTTCTGGACGGAAGAGTTCTCCACCGCCATTGCCTTTTCATTCGCTGAAGCCGCCGAAGCCTTGGCATCCACCAGCTGCTGCTGCGTTTGCTGCCACACTGCATCCCGCGCTGCCATCTGCTGCTTCAGCGCTTCAATCTGCGCCGACTGCGCCGCCAGCGCATCCCGCAACCCCTTCACATCATCCGCCGTCACGGCCGGTACCACCGGAACGTCCGGCTTCTTCGCCGCCTTCTTGGTGGCAGCACTGGCGCTCGCCAACAGGGACGCCGCCGTCAGTACCACCGCTCCCAACTTGATTGCGTACTTCATGAATAGATCTCCTTGTGTGCTTTCTGAGTAGGGCGAAAGCGCTTTGCAAAATTCGCCGGGCCCCGAGTGCCAGGCGATACCCCGAAACTCCTTTGCGCACACCTCCCCTCTCGGCGAGGCGCACACCTCATTTCTAGCGGACGTTCTTGATCGCGACCTTAACCTTCTCCGTTACCGAAGCTGGCAGCGGCGCGTACGTCAATGCACCCGTCATGCTCTGCCCGTCCGTTACCATCCAGCTCAAAAATCCGGCGATCAGCTTGCCCTTCGCCGCGTCCTTCGACTTCTCCGGAATCAGCAACCAAGTGAAGCTCGAAATCGGATAAGAATCCTTGCCCGGTGCATTCGTGATTGAAACCCGGAAGTCCGCCGGCATCGTCTTCACCGAAGCCGCCGCCGCTGTTACGCTCTCCAGCGAAGCCTTCACAAAGTTGCCCGAAGCATTGCGCACCACGCCATACGGAATCTTGTTCTGCACCGCGTAGATCAATTCGATGTAGCCAATCGAACCCGGCAGCGTCCGAATCTGTCCCGCGACGCCCTCATTGCCCTTGCCGCCCAATCCGCTCGGCCATTTCACCGAAGTGCCCTTGCCTGCGCTGTCCTTCCACTCATTGCTCACCTTGGAAAGATAGTCAGTAAAGATGTACGTCGTGCCGCTGCCATCCGAGCGATGCAACGTCACAATCGTTTGGTTCGGAAACGTGACCCCGGGGTTAATCTTCGCCAGGCGCGCATCGTTCCAGTTGTTGATCTTGCCCAGAAAAATGTCTGCCAGCACGTCTGGCGTGAACTTCACTTCGCCCGCAACACCCGGAACGTTGTACGCCGGAACCACTGCGCCCATCACCGTGGGAATGTGCAACAACTTGCCGTTGTATTGCGAAAGCTGGTCATCTGTCATCGGACCATCGCTCGCACCAAAATCTACCGTGCCTGCCAAAACCTGACGAATTCCTCCGCCCGATCCGATGGATTGGTAGTTGAACTGCACATCCGAATGCAGCTTGCGGTACTCGCTAAACCATTTGGAATACATGGGATACGGGAATGTGGCACCCGCTCCATTAATAGTCGTTTGGCCCCAAGCCGAAACGACAAAAACTGCCAAACACAACACTAGACCAAAACGGCGACTCACTATATGTTTCCTCCTGAGAGTGACGGGCTACCTTATGGTTCTAGTGGCGGCTTGTTACAAACTCGTTACAGATTGGTGAATATCTATTGAAACGCCCCGCCAGCCCGCAAGAGTCGAGGCAAAAATGGGCTCAACTGCCTGCCATTCCCCAAGCTCCAAGACCACCATACTAACAGAATCCATAATATTTATTAGTATAGTAGGGATTCAAAAATGTCAAACGCCATTTTTCTCCCCTCGCCTTCCCTTTTCTAATTCAACTTGCCATTTACCGCTGCTGCTGCGCAATCCGGTTCAGCGCCGTACCGAATAGCGGATTCGCCGGAAAATCCTTCTTCAAACCTTCCAGCAGATGCGTCGCCTCACTCTTGTTCTTTTCGCGCACGTACGCGATCGCCAGCAGTATCTTGGCAAATGGGGCCAGATACCGTCCCCCGGAAGCCGTCTTTTGCAAGTCGTTGAAGCCCCCCTGCTTATCCGCATCAATGCCGCCCAACCGCAACAGCCACCGCATCGGCGCGATTAGTGACCCGGTCATATACTTGGCGAATCCTGTGGCCAAATAGGCATCGTCGTAATGCGGATCCAGCGTCAGCAGCTTCTGCCCATACACCGTAGACGCCCGCGTATAGCGCAAGGCTGTAAAGTTCTGCTTGGCCACTAGCCCAGCCCAATCCGCCCGCAAGCCGTTGGAAAGCGTCAACGCAAACAGTGCGTTTTTGTCGTTCCCATCCACCGTCAGCCGCTTGTTGGCACTGGCATCGGCCCGCACCAGCAGCGCTTCCATCTGCTCATGCACATGCTCATCGGCCGTGAACCTGTCTTTCGAACGAATCCACTCATCGCTTTCCAGCAGTTGGCCTTCCAGCAATCCGATCCGGTGAAATTCCGCAAACAACAATCCCGCCGCCTCCCCCACCGGCCCCATCGGATCCTCAGGAAACGCGCTCTGCCAGCGCCGGAATTCCTCACTCGCCAAAGAAAACTCCAAATTGTAGAGATGATGAAATCCAATATCGAGCGAGGGTCCCTGCCTGACCACCAGACTCGTCGTCCCGCTTCCAGAGGAGCCACTTGCCACTAAACCGCCTGGCAACGGCAAAGCCTCTGCCCCACCCACCGCAAAACTCAACAGCAGGCCCAACCCACAGATACACACTCGCACCAAACTCTTCAAAACTAGGCTCCAGCTCCGGTGTACACCACCTCGATGATGGTGCAATCGTCGGTCAGCGCGTGATCCCCACGGAACGCGTCCACCGCCGCCAAGATATCTTCCAGGCTTCCGCCCCGTTCTACCACTTCTTCCAGCCGCAGGTTGTCGAAGAAATCACCCGCCACATTCTCCGCTTCCGTCACCCCGTCGGTCACGATAATCATGCGGTCTCCCGGCTGCAACTGCAATTTCATGCTGGTATATTCCGCCGTCGGAATCAACCCCACCGGCATACAGCCTTCACTCGGCCGCAGTACCTTGCCGTTCATCACCATCACCGGGGCTACGTGCCCGCAGTTCACAAACTCCATCTCGCCATCCGCCCGCAGGTCCACCAATACCGCCGTGGCGTATTTCGCACTCAAACTCTTGGCACACAAAAAGCTGTTGATGGTCGAAAGCGTCTCGCACAGCGGCACTCCCGTCTTTAGATGCGAAAAAAACATGCCCTGCAACGTGGAAGCAAGCAAAGCGGCTGATACTCCCTTGCCCGAGACATCCGCCAGCACAAATCCCAACGACTGCGGAGTCGCCACCACATCGTAGAAGTCGCCCCCCACCTGTTTGCAGGCAAAATTGCGCGCCTTCAACGTTGCAAACGGCACGTCCGGCACGTTCACCGTCAGCAAGCCCTGCTGAATCGAAGCCGCGATGGAAAGCTCCTGCTCCGCTCGCCGCGACGCCTCTTCTGCCTCCACCAGTCGCGCTTTTTCCAGCAGACCTGCCGCTTCTGTCGCAATGGTCTGCAAAATGTCGCGGCTTACAGTGGAGAAGTCCCGCGCCCGGTAGCGCGCATCCATGTAGAGTGCGCCAATCACTTCGCTGCCCGACGACCCTCGCAGCGGAATGCAAATCACCGTCCGCAGGTCGAATGCCACCACCGACTGCCGCATCGCCATATCGCCAGACTGGCTCGTGTCCGTCAACATAAACGCCGCATTCGCCCGCATCGCATCCTGCAAAATGGACTGCGAGATCGTCGCGTCGTCGCTGATCTCTTCACTCTTGGCATTCATCCCCGCCGCAATGCGAAGTGTGCCATCGGCCTGCTTTAGGAACACAAAACCACGCTCGGCTCCGGTCAACCGCAACGTCGCTTCAATCAGCGTGTGGATGATCTCATCCAGGACGCCCGAGCTATTCAATCGCCGCGCCGCATCCAAAAACAGCGTCAGTTTCGCTAAATCCGTGCTGTCGTTCGAAGAATTCCCCTTGAACGACGCAATCTGGCTCAGCAGCAGCGACGCCGAGCTGCCTGAAGCTGGCCTCGGGTCGAAGATCACGTGCATATTGTCACGCACGCCAAATTCAATCTTGTCATCCCGCTGCAACTTCTGGCGCGAGATCTTGTTGCCGTTTACGTAAGTACCGTGCCGGCTCTTTTGATCCACCAGAAAGTACTCGTTCTCCTCCACCACAAACGTGGCGTGATCCCGCGACACCCGAGGATCCGCAAACACCAGATCCTTATCCGCCTTCCGCCCTACCTCGAACGGCAAACGCACCACCTGAACCGTGCGTCGCGCATCCCCCTCAATCACCAGCAGGCTGGGTAAGCGAGTCTCGCCAGAAGACGAACGAATTGTGAATGTTGTCGCTGCCATACAGAACCTTCTTCGGGATGTTGTTAACCCTTGCGGAAATACAAAACTTCGGGCCGCCCGTGGAGCGCACTCACCGGCACCAAGTCACCGGAAGCCCGGCTATTTGCCGATTACTTAAACGACGCGACCGCAGTCTCCACACTCTCATACACGTCAAACACCGTGTACAGCTTGGTCACCTGCAGCAACCCAATCACTCGGGTGCTCAAATTGGCCAGCTTTAGTTCCGCGTTCGCGGACTTCGCCGACGTCTGCAAACCGACCAGCGTCCCCAAACCGCCGCTGTCTATGTACCCGACCTTGCGCAAGTCCAAAACCACCTTGGCGGACTCCGCCAAAGCCGCCTTCGCCTCATCCCGCAGCAATGCTGCCTCCGGACCAAACACCAGTCGTCCATCCGCCGCCAACACCGCAACGCCATCTTCCCTGCTGGAAGTAATCTTCAGTTCCATCCCTCACACCTCCATTGCGATCATGTGCAATCTCATTCTGCTTCCACAACCATTATCGCAGGTTAGCCTAAATGCTACCTGCGGGCAAAGCAAGCCAATAAGCGGCAAAGCCTTTGCCTAGAACTACATGGCGACAGCTTTCGCAGTCTGCTTCCTCTCCCTGCCATCCCGCCCCACCGCCAGCAACCCGCCTACCAGCAGCGGACTCAGCAACACCGGCACCAGCGGCACAAACCACCACCGGTCCGCCCCCACCCCGGCACCCAGCACTCTGGCGCCAACCAGGCAACCCGCTAGTAGCCACGGACTCCCCAACACCCCTAGCATCACCCAACTTACCCGCCGACGCCCCCGCCCAACAGTCAACCCCGAAGCACTCAGCAACCACCACAGCATCGGCAGCAGCAGCAGATGGTTGTACGCAGCCGCTCCCGCAGACCCCACCACCGCCAGCCACAGCGACGACGCCATCCAGAAACGCACGTCCCTCCTGCCCTCCGGCAGCAACCTCTGCTTCACCATTCCATAAGCGGCTGGCCCCAGCACCGCTAGCCAAACCGCCACATTCAGCGCCATACCTAACCCGGGCCCCAGCCAGCTTTCCGCTGGTGAAACCGCTCCCGTGTACCTCCGATACGCCGCAAGCGCGCGCAACCACTCCGGTAGCCAACCCGGCAGCAGAACCTCTGACCCGGCCAGCAATAGCAACATCACTGCCGCAAAGCCCCACAGCCAACTCTTCCGCCGACGCCAGTCCGCTCCAACCCAAACCAACAAAACCGCCACCAGCAGCACCAGCAGTTGCGGCTTGATCGTCGCCAGCGCCAGCAGCCCTCCGCTCGCAAAATATTGTTCCTTTACCAACAGCCAAAGGCTCACCGACACCAGCGCAAACACCAGCACCGTCAACTGTTGCAGCTTGTAACCTTGAATAAAGGCAAAGCTCCCCAACGTCAGTACTGTTACCGCTGCCGCAGGCGCCAAACTGCGCGGCCATCCCAACACTCCTCGCCATGCCGCCACACTTATCAGCAGCATCGCAACACACAACCCTCGATACCACTCTTCCACCACAGAAAATGGCGTGTCCACAAATGGTGCCAGCAAAAAACTTACATACAGCGGATACGCAAACGCCTGCTGCTCGCTGGGGTCCGCAGCATGCGCCACTTCCGCGGAATCTCCGGCAGTAAGTTCCCGGCCATAGTACCCAACTTGTATCTCGCGAGTTACATCCGCACCGTACGGGTCTCTGCCCTCGCGCAGCAGAACTTTTGCCCCGTACCAGCGTGGATACAAGTCAGACAAGTTACCTTGCGGCCTCCCCATGCGAGCCATCTCACTCTGCTGATGCGGAATCAGCACCGTCTGCACATAGCCCCACATCACACCGGCGCACAGCAGCGCTGCAGCTAGGCAAAGCCATTCGCCCCGGGCTTTCCCGTCTTGATGCCGAATCCATTCCATAGCAATCCAATCGCGACAGAGCCGCGCACACTCAATCGCCGCGACACACCACCCGTTTCGCGGCCGCCCCCGCATCCTACACGCATCCGGGAAGCAACCCCAACCCGCCGACACAACATCCGCCTGCCACCCGATTCCCACTTCGGAACAGCCCGTACCTTCGCGCTAACCCCGTCCATACAAAGCTACTTGCGCTGCCATTCCGTCTCTGGTGTCATGCTGAAAGCTGGCCTTGGCGAAAGTTACCGAGGGAATCCCCTAACCAGCCCACGAAACTCGGAATGACGGCCACCCTGCCCCACTTCGCCCCGCTCGACGTCAACACGTCATTCTTCTACTGGAAAGCTGCGATTTCGGCTTTGGTGCTCGCCCTCGCGCTGGGTGACCTGTGGACTCGCACCATTCCTCGTTCTATCGTGGTCGCGGCAGCGATTGCCGGACTGCTCTACCATCTCGTCATTACCCTTACGTCGTCGCACGCCACCACGGGCATCCACTGGTACCCCCTGTTCAGTGCTTTGGCTGCCGGACTTCTCGGCCTTTTTGCTGGGATGTTCCTATTGTCTCTGGGCGCTCTCGGCGGCGGCGACGCCAAACTCATCTCTGCCCTCGGCTTCATTTTAGGATGGGATCTTTGGCTCCGCGCTATGACCGTTGCCATCCTTTGTGGCGGTGTGCTTGCCCTGCTTCGTGCGCTCTTTTCCGGTCGTTTGCTAGAGTTGGTACGCAACATCGGAGAGTTGCTGATCTGGCTGCCCCGCGAGCGCCGGGCGCATCCGCAACTAAACACTCAAAACGCAGGCGTGATACGCTCTCCGTTTGCGGTAGCATTGGCTGGTGGCGTGTTGTGGGCGTTATGGCTGGGCTAACCCCCATCCGAGCGGTTCGCTCGCCGGATGGTTCAGCCGTTCACTAAAGGGACTTTTCATGAATCGCAGACGACTATTCCTAATCGGAGTGCTGGCCCTAACCATTGGCCTGTTTGCCAGCATACTGGTGTACAGGAATCTCGCTGCCCGCTCCACGGGCCGCTCGCCCGTGATGGATGTCGTCGTTGCCGCACGTGACATCCCATTTGGCGTTCGCTTGCAAGAAGCCGACCTTCGCATTGCCAAGCTGCCGCTCAATGAACTGCCTGATACGATCTTCCATAGCCGCACCGAGGTCATCGGTCGTACTGCGGTTCAGTCCATCGCTCGCGGCGACCTGCTACTACCCGGCAAACTTGCGGGTGCCAACTCGCCCACCGGACTCGCCAGCATGATTCCTCAAGGGATGCGCGCCGTTCCCGTACGGGTCAGCGACCTCGCCTCCATCGCCGGATTCCTTGGCGTCGGTTCGCGAGTGGACGTCCTTTCCACCATCACCATGCCGGGGTCTAACGCGCCCGTAACCAAAACCGTTTTGCAGAATGTGGAAGTGCTCTCCGGCGGCGGATCGCCTCAGCGCACCGGTGACCCCGGCCCCGGTTCGCCAGTTGTCACGCTTTTAGTTTCGCCGGAAGATGCCCGCACCCTCACTCTTGCGGCCTCCGATGGCCGGCTCCAGCTCGCCCTGCGCAATCCTCAAGATGCGGGCGGCGATAAGATTGGCAGTTCGCTCAGCACCGGGCTCTTTGGTGCCACCGGCCCCGATGCCTCCGCGCATCCCGCCCGACCCGTCGGCCGGCGCAACAACGCGGACGAAGCAGCCGCCAAAGCCGCCAACGCTTCAAAGGCATCAAAAGCCGCTCCCGAAACCTATGCCGTTGAACTTATTCAAGGAGACAAACGCGACGTTACCAAGTTCCCCAAGTAGCCAACGGCGTCCCATGTTAACCATGTTCACGACTCCAGCCAAATCGCGCTTGCTCCGCTCGTCCCTGCCCCTGCTTGGCGGCATCCTCGCCTGCGCCAGCGTTTCATTGGCACAGCAGCCGGATGCCGCGCTCGCCGAGCCTAAGATTCTGCACGTGATGGTCAATAAGTCGCTGGTGGTGGATAGCGAAACCCGCCTCAAGCGGGTCTCCGTTACTGACCCCGCCACTGCGGAAGCCCTCGTCGTCTCCCCCAATCAAGTTCTGATTCAAGCCCACAAGGCTGGCGAGATTTCGCTCATTTTGTGGGATGAGGCCGAGCATGCCCGCTCGTACGACCTCCATGTGGATGCTGACCTCTCTGGCCTGACTCGCGACATGGCCGACGTATTCAAGAATGAGCCCATTCGCGTCACCAGCTCCCGAGGCACCATTGTCCTCTCCGGCCACGTCTCCTCCGAAGCCATCTCTAGGCAAGCCGATGACCTCGCCTCCTCTTACAGCAAAAACGTCATCAACACTCTCACCTTCGGCACTCAGGGTTCGGGGCAGGAAGTCCTGCTTGAAGTGAAATTCGCCGAAGTGGATCGCACCGCCCTCAATCAAATCGGAATCAACCTGCTTTCCACCGGCGCGGGCAATACTATCGGCAACATCACTACAGGACAATTCGGCTCCAGCGGCAGCCAGACCGTCGGCGGCACAATTCACGGCCCCGCCGCCCCCACCACCACGACCGACACCATCAGCAACTTGCTGAATGTCTTTTTGTTCAACCCCGATATCCACCTCGGTGCGGTGATTCAAGCCCTTCAGCAGCGCAACTTGTTGCAGATTCTCGCCGAGCCCAACCTCATCGCGGTCAGCGGCAAAGAAGCCAGCTTCCTCGCCGGTGGTGAGTTCCCCGTCCCCATCGTGCAGCCCTCCAGCGGCACCAACGCCGTCACTATTCAGTACAAGGAATTCGGCGTCAAGCTAAAGTTCACGCCGCAACTGCAGGCCAACGGCAACATTCACCTGCACGTAATTCCAGAAGTCAGCACCCTCGATTTTGCCGACGGCATTACCCTTTCCGGCTTTACCGTCCCCGCGCTCAGTACGCGCCGCGCCGATACCGAATTCGATCTGCTTGACGGTCAGAGCTTCGTCATCGCCGGCCTCATTGATAATCGCGTCACCAAGATCAACAGCAGTGTTCCCGGCCTTAGCACCATTCCCATTCTGGGTAACCTGTTCAAGAGTTTCAGCTTCCAGCGCAACAACACTGAACTCATGGTGATCGTCACCGCGCGCCGCGTCTCGCCCTCCTCCATCGCCCCCAACGGCCCGGCCATGCCAGTTGCACCCATAGACGTTCCAAAGTTCGACGAACACGCGAAAGAAGGCTCCACGGCACCGGGTATGAACCCCGCACCCGCGGTTCCCACTCCCTCCGCGGAGGCCCCCAAGCACTAACGGGAACCCTTATGGCTGAACTCTCCGTTGCCATCATTGCCGCTGAGAACGACCAGCAGACCGTACTCCAGGCTCTGGTAGATGCCACCAACGTCGCGCGCACCGTGATGGCGACCAGTTCCTACCCGCTGACCAGCACCGACCCCATCACCCGCAAAATCCACGCTATGCAGCCGGATGTCGTGCTGGTGGATATCCCCATCGGCAACCCGGCCAGCGCGCTCCGCGGCATCGAACTGTTGCATCAGGAAATGCCCGCGGCTTCCGTATTTGCCATTGGCAGCATGACTCAGGCCCAGACCATCGTCAGCGCTATGCGAGCAGGGGCTCGTGAATACGTCGAGCGCCCCGCCAGCACCACCGACCTGCTCGAAGCCTTTGTGCGTCTCGCTGCCTCGCAGCGCAAATCCCGCGGCGAAGGCCAGCAAGGCAGTGTCTATTCCATCGTCGGTGCCAAGGGCGGCAGCGGTGCCACCACGATCGCCGTCAACACCGCGCTGGCCCTGCAAGCTGCCCATGGCGCCACCGCGCTGGTGGATCTCGGCACCCTCGGCCATACCGCACTGCACCTCAACCTTAAACCCCTTTTTACCGTAAACGACGCGGTTCGCAACCTCCACCGCCTCGACCACGCCCTGCTAGAAAGCTTTATTACCCAGCACGCTAGCGGCCTCCACGTGTTAGCTGGTGTCACCACACCCGGCTCCGTCGAACCCACCACTGCCGACTACGCCCGGCTCTTTGAGATGCTGACCCACCACTATCAGCATGTGGTGGTGGATGTCTCCAGCCGTCTCGACGCGGCCACGCGCCTGGTCTGCAATCTTTCTGACTACGTAGTGCTCGTAACCCAGACCGATGTCGCGTCCCTGTGGAGCGCTTCTCGCATGGTGCAGTACCTCGGCGAAGCCGGAGGTCGCGACCATGTTCGCCTGCTGTTTAACCGCTACCGCAAAATCCCCGGCTTTGGCGACCGCGAAGCGGAAGCCGCCACCGGTGCCAAGGTTATCTGGAAGATTCCCAACCAGTACGCCGCCGCATCCGCCGCAGTAGATGCTGGTAAACCCTTGATGGATCAGTCCTCGAGCGAGATTGCCAAAGCCTTTCAAGGCTTGGCCGCCGAACTGACCCGCGCGCAGACCCAGCCCAAACCATCCGGCTGGTCCATCTTCCGTAATACCTTTAGCCAGTAAAACGCAGTATCATGAGAGCAAATGGCGTGGCACGCCGTGCGCTTCGGCAGCCGCTCCACCCATCATCCCTTTATGGCGAATCCTCCCACCTTCGAGCGGGCTGAATACCAGCAGGTGAAGACTGACCTTCACCGCAAGATTCTTGACCGCCTTAATCTGGAAAAGCTGGGCCGCGCCAATGACGCCGCCGCCCGCGATGAAGTTCTTTCCATCATTCGCTCTACCATCGCCTTGGAAGCGGTGCCCCTGAGCTTCGCCGAGCGCGAGCGCATGTCCCGGGACATTCTCGACGAGATATTCGGCTTCGGCCCGCTGGAAACTCTGCTCCGCGACAACACCATCACCGACATTCTGGTCAACAGTCACGACCACATCTACGTGGAACGCGCTGGAAAACTGGAACGCACCGGTCTTACCTTCCGCGACAACGCCCACCTGATGCAAATTATTGACCGCATCGTCTCCCGGATTGGCCGTCGGGTGGATGAGAGTTCGCCTATGGTGGATGCTCGCCTTCCCGACGGTTCACGCGTGAATGCCATTATTCCGCCGCTCGCCCTCGATGGGCCGTGTCTCTCCATTCGCCGCTTTGGACGGGAAGCCCTGACCGCCCGCCAAATGCTGGAAAATAAAACCCTCACCGAACCCATGCTCGAACTGCTTTCCACCATGGTGCAGGGCAAACTCAATTTGCTGATTTCAGGCGGAACCGGTGCTGGCAAAACCACGCTGCTCAATGTACTCTCCGGTTACGTTCCCAATGATGACCGCATCGTCACCATCGAAGACGCCGCCGAATTGCAGTTGAAGCAGGAACACGTCGTCCGCCTTGAGACTCGCCCACCCAACATTGAAGGCAAGGGTGCCGTCCGCCAGCGTCAGCTCGTCATCAACAGTTTGCGGATGCGTCCCGACCGCATCATCGTCGGCGAAGTCCGGGGTGAAGAAGCCTTCGACATGTTGCAAGCCATGAACACCGGCCACGAAGGTTCTATGACCACCGTCCACGCCAACTCACCCCGCGATGCCATGGCCCGCTTGGAAAACATGGTCTCCATGGCCAACCTGAGCTTGCCCGAGCGCGCCGTGCGCCAGCAACTTAGCAGCGCAATACACGCCGTGGTGCAAGTGGCCCGGCTGGCCGATGGCACTCGTAAGGTCATCTCCATCTCAGAGGTCACCGGTATGGAAGGCAATAACCTTTCCATGCAAGATATTTTTGTCTTTGAACGTCGCGGCCTGACCACCGAAGGCCGGGTGCGCGGCATCTTCCGCGCCACTGGCGTTCGCCCACAGTTTGCCGAACGCTTGCTTGCCGGCGGCTTCCGTATTCCCAATTACGTTCTCGAATCTGCGGTCGAGGTCTAAACTCTCGTGAATAACCTGATCGCCGCAGCCGTGTTCCTGCTCATCTCCGCCGCTGTTTTTGTGGGCATCCTGTTCTACGACCGCCGCCGCTCCTACGCACGCCTTTTGCAGGAGCGGCTCGCCGCCGCCAAAGAAGCCCCCAAGCCCTCCGTCAAAGAAGAACTCGAACTTCTACGCAATGACGTGCTCAGCGAAATCCCCGCACTCGATAAGCTGCTGCGTAGTTCCAAACGCATCACCGTCTTGCAAGAGTTTCTCGATCAGGCCGACTTGAACTGGAAGGCTGGCAACTTCCTCATCATCTGCGGCATGACCTCCGTATTCCTCTTCCTCATCACCGCCTTGTTGATGGATAGCTTGGCCATCGCCTTCGGTGCAGCTTCGCTGGGGCTGATTCTGCCCTATGCCTATGTATCCTTCCGCCGCACCCGCCGCTTCGATAAGTTCGAAGAGGTCTTCCCAGAAGCTCTCGATACGCTGGCCCGCGCCGTGCGCGCTGGCCACGCCTTTACCACAGCCTTGGAACTGGTTGCCGCTGAAACCTCCCAGCCAGTCGCGAGCGAGTTCCGCAAGACCTTTGAAGAGCAGAAGTACGGCCTGCCCGTCCGCGATGCACTGCAAAATATGGCCCGCCGCATCCCGTTGATTGACACCAAGTTCTTCGTGACGGCCGTCATGCTGCAACGCGAGACTGGCGGCAACCTCGGCGAGATTCTCGACAACCTCTCCTACGTCATCCGCGAACGCTTCAAAATCCAGCGGCAGGTGAAAGTCCACACCGCCCAGGGCCGCATGACCATGATGTTGCTGATGGCCTTGCCGCCCACCGTCTGCACCGCGATGGCCACTCTGGTGCCGGATTTCGTGCGTCCCTTGTTTGTGGATCCCGTGGGGCAAACCGTATTGGTGATGGCAGGCGCACTGCAAATTATGGGCTACATTTTAATTCGCCGCGTGATTCGGATTCAGGTATGACGCTCGCCCTCATCGCCGCGCTGTTGGTCTTTGCCGGTGTTGTCACCGCCGTGGTGTGCTTTGCTTTGGCCGCCGTAGCCCCCGCTTCGCTGCTCGCCGAGCGCCTGCGCGACCTTTCCTCTGCCCCGGTCGCCCCCCGCCAATCGCTGCGTCAACCTCTGCGCGACCGCCTGCAGCGTGCCCTCGCACCCTTCGCCAAAGCCTTGCCCCATTCGCTGGCGGAAGTCTCACAAACCCGCCTCTGGCTGGTACAGGCTGGCTATCGCGAAGAGCGCCACGTGAACGCCTACTTTGGCTTGCGTGCCCTTAGCGCCTTCGTCGCGCTCGCTTTTATGCTCGGCTCGGGCATCGGCTTCCGCTCGCCGTGGCTTATGATCGGCGTGCCCGCGCTGGCCTTCTTTCTACCTCGCTTCTTCCTCAAGCGCCGCATTAGTAAGCGCCAGCAGCGCATTCGGCTCGCCTTGCCAGACGCCCTTGATCTCACCGTGATTTGCGTCGAGGCGGGTATCTCGCTCGATCAAGCAATTCAGCGGGTGGGCACTGAGTTGCAATACGCCCACCCCGACCTCAGCGAAGAACTGCGACTGGTCAGCCTTGAAACCCGAGCTGGCAAACCCCGCTCTGAGGCTCTGCGCAACCTCGCCACCCGCACCGGCGTCAACGACGTCCGCCAGTTGGTCGCCGTCCTCATCCAAACCGACCGCTTTGGCACCGGCGTCACGCAGGCGCTCCGCATCCATTCCGACGCCCTGCGCACCGAGCGCCGCCAGCGCGCCGAAGAGCAAGCCGCCAAGCTCAACGTCAAGATGCTGCCCTACCTTGTCGTATTCGTCTTTCCCGCGCTTCTGGTGGTCGTATTCGGCCCCGCCGCGCTGCAATCGTTGCGTATTCTGGTCAACCGGTAAGGCGGGCCGCTCACCATGGCTCAGTCTCCTTCCAGCCTGCATGCAATCAACTCCGACCGCAACCTTGCTCTCGCCGACCGCGTCCTAATCGCCGACTCCCACTTCGCCCGCCTCGTTGGACTGCTCGCCATACCCGCCAGCGCCTTTCAACCCGGCAACGCGCTGTGGATTCGCCCCAGCCGTGGCGTCCACACCTTGGGAATGCGTTACCCCATTGATGCCGTTTACCTCGACGCCAACTTGCTTGTGGTTCACCTTGAGGCAGACCTGCAACCTTGGCGTATGGGCCGGATGGTCGCCCGCTCCCGCTCCGTGCTAGAGCTCCCCGCCGGAACCATTGCCCGCACCAAAACCCAACTTGGCGACCAGGTCACGATTGGCAGTACGCGCTAGTCCCGCCCGCGCTAGTACCCACCAGTGCTCGCTAGTGCACCGCTAATTCTTCGAAACTGTGCGAGTCTGCCACTTTCACCAGTACCACGCCCACTGCATCCCGATATACTTCCTTCCATTCGGCGCGCTTTATCAGAATTTCCGACAACTCCGACCCCACCGGCAATAACATCGCTCGCACGCCAGAGCCCTCAAGCGCTTCTTCCCAGTGTTTATGCATGTTGCTGATGGTTAGATATTGAGCGAGCACCCCATTGCCATAGAAATCGTGGCGATCATCCATCCAAACCCGTGGCGTTGCACCCGACTCGTATCCACCCGCATACACCAGCACCCCGCTCCACTGATCCGGCAAGAACACCGGCGCCGGAATTCTCTGGCGCACAATGAACTCACTCGCAGCCACCGGAAACCGAAATCCATCCACTTGGACATCCATCAGCCTCCTCGCGCCGCTGCCTGCGCCGCTCAACACCAAACCGAACACCACCAACGCCCCCGCCACCGGCCACGTGACGCCCCGCGATGCCAGTTCCTGCACCGCCAGCCGATGGAAGCGCCCTGCGTCAACCTCCCGTCTCAACCCTGAAGCCGCGCCCAAGGCCACCAGCATCCCCGCCACTGGCAGATTCCGGCTCGCTGCCAGCCCCAACCCGACCCCGATCAGTACTGGCGCTACCGTCTCCGCGCGTAAGCCCCGCCAGCGCCGCACCACGCCAGCAATTGCAATCACTACCAGCACCGCCAAACACCGCGCCGAAAAATCGCTCCAACTCGGCGGCTGCATTTCATTCACGTGATGCAAGAAGAAGGGATTCGTAACGTATTGCAGTAAATGAAGATGTAGATTCCATCCGTATGGGTTTATCAAGCTGGCGGCCACCGACGCCGCCAGCACTGCCGCCAATCGGCCCGCCGCTGGCCCCGGCCCGCCTCCCGCACTGAGCCTTCTCCACAAAGCCAGCGCCAGAAACGCCGCAATCAGCCCCAGCCCCAGCACAAATCCCGGATGCAGATTCGCCCAAAGCGCCGTCAGCGGAACCAGCCACCAAAGCTTCCGCGCGCCACCCGGCGATGCAGCCGCCCCCTCCAGCACCAGCCAAAAGACCAGCACCAGCAGCCAGCTCACCAGATGCGGCCGTGCCAGCAGGTGAATCGCCGCCGCCGCAAGCGCCAGCAGCGTCAATGCCAATGACCACGCCGGACTCATGCTGCGCCGCAGCAGTGCTCGGAACAGCAGCGCAAACGTCGTCGCCACCAGCACCGCACTCAGCCACACTGGCCCGTTAAGCCCAAAGTGTGCCAACGCCCCCACCCCCACATCCCATAGCCATTCCCACGCAATCCACGGCTGGCCGAACCGGCTCGCTGAAAACCAATCCTGATAAGGTATCTGCCCCGTCGCCAGAATGTGCTGCCCGTTGCGGATATGCCACAAGGCATCGCCATCGCGCAGCAGTAGCGGCGCCAGCGGGCCCACTGTTAGCCCCGCCAGCAACGCCAAAAAGATCACGCCGCCCATTGAAGGCAGCCATATTGTTCGCTCAGATTCCACGTCCGCCATCGTATCCGAATTCTGCACCCGCAACTCTGCCACTATAATCAAAGAGCCTTGAAAGCCTCTATACTCCTCTCGTTGCCGCGCCCCTCATTCCCATTTCTGGCTGGGCTGTTCTTCGCCGTTTTCGCGCTTCTGCCCGCCCCGCTCCCCGCTCAGGCTCCGCTGGTGGATCAAACCGTCATGGTGCTGCCGTTCCAGAATGCCACCGCCAGTTCAGACCTCGAATGGGTACGCGAGTCTTTTCCCGAAGTCATTGGCCAACGCCTGCAATCGCCCGCCTTGTACGTCGTCAGCCGTGACGAGCGCGTCACCGCCATGGATCGCTTTGGCTTTCCAGCCAGCGTGCAGCCCAGCCGCGCGTCCGCCTTCCGTCTGGCCGAGCAAATGGACGCGGATTTCGTGCTTCAGGGCCGCTATGCATTGGATGGACAGCTCGTGCGCGTCACCGCTCAGTTACTCGATGTGCGCGGTCGCAAGCTCCTTCCCGAACTGCACGAATCCGGCACGCTGGCCCAATTGGTAAGCGTAGAGAACGTACTTGCGTGGGACGTGATGCGGCAGATGCGTCCTGACTTTGCCGAATCCCGCGACACCTACGTTGCCGCCTCGAATCCCATTCGCGTGGACGCGCTGGAGCACTATATGCGCGGCGTAACCGCGCTCGGTGCCGCCGACCGCGTCGCCCAACTGCAAGCCGCCCTCAAGCTTAGCCCCTCGTACTTGCCTGCCATCATGCAGCTTGCGAAAGCATACTTTACGGCCAAGAACTACGAAGACGCCATTCGCTGGTTTGGTCAAGTTCCCATTGACACCGATCAGGCTCGCGAAGCCAACTTTCTGCTCGGACTCGCCGCCTGTAGCCTGGGTCAATACGAGCGCGCCGAAAGCGCCTTCAACTTTCTGGCCGCGCGCTTCCCGCTGGCAGAGGTTTACAACAACCTCGGCGTAGTCGCCCTAAAACGGGGCCGCAAGAATGCCGCCGACCTCTTCCAGAAAGCGGTTCAAGGCGACCCGGCAGACGCCGACTACCACTTCAATCTCGGGCTTACACTTTATCGCGCAGGCGATACCCAAAGTGCCGCCAAGCAGTGGCGAGACACCCTGACCGCTCGCCCCAATGACGCCGAAGCCAAAGCCTTGCTCGACGGCATCAATGCGCCCGCCACAGCCAAGCCTGCCGACCCGGCCGCAGCTGCCACCGCAGCCGCGATCGCACCCGCCACCCCCGCCACCGCACCCAAGCTCCCCAGCGAGCGCCTGAAAAATCATTACGACGAAAGTTCCTACCGCCAGCTCGCGCTGCAAATTCAGATCATGAACGAGCAGCGCCTGGCATCCAGCAATCCTGCCATCCATGCCAGCTTCCATGTGGAACGGGGCGAACAGCTTATGGCGCAAGGCTTTACCAGCGAAGCCGAACACGAGTTCCGCGAAGCCCTGCTGCTGGAACCATCCAGCGCTGCCGCTCATGCCGGGTTAGGCCGCGCCCGCGAGGTTGCGGGTGACTGGCTCACCGCCCGCAGCGAAGCCAATGCCGCACTGCAAGCAAAGGAATCCGTTGCCACCTTGCTGCTGCTAGCCCGGGTTGACCTCCACGACAACCACCCCGAATCCGCTACCACCAGCGTCAATCGCGCCTTGGCCCTGGAACCCAACAACGCCACCGCACTCGCCTTGCAAAAGCAAATCGCCGCCAAGTTTCGCTAGAAATTGCTCGCACCCCACGTGCGAACTGTCCTCCACAGGCGCACAATATGGGTATGCTTTCTCCTACCATGCGCTCTCCTGCCTTGCTCTCTCGCCTTGCTCTCGGCGCGGCCTTCGCTCTGCTCTTTCTACTCGCCCCCGCCAGCCACGTCTCCGCCGCCAGCGGCGGCATCCTGCGACTGAAGCTCGACGACACCATCAATCCCATCACTCAGGAATACATCGAGCGCGGCATTGCCGAAGCCTCGCGCACCAACGCCAGCGCCGTACTCATCGAAATCAATACCCCCGGCGGGCTGCTCGATGCCACCCGCAAGATCGTTGAAGCCATGCTCGCATCGCCCGTGCCCGTCATCGTTTACGTCACCCCCAGCGGCAGCCGTGCTGCCTCGGCAGGCCTATTTATTTTGGAAGCAGCCGATGTTGCCGCTATGGCTCCGGGCACCAACACCGGTGCCGCGCATCCCGTCGTACTCGGCGGTGCCAAACTCGACGACGTGATGAAAACCAAGATGGAAAATGATGCCGCCGCGCTCATGCGCTCCGTCGTTGCCAAGCGTGGCCGCAACGTCGAACTCGCCGAATCCGGCGTTCGCGAATCCAAAAGCTTTTCCGATCAAGAAGCCCTTCAGCAAAAATTGATTGACGTGGTCGCCAAAGACGAGAGTGCCCTCTTCCAGCAAATCAGCGAACGCGACGTCACCCGCTTTAGCGGCGAAAAATCTCGTCTCCCCCTCAACGGCCAGCCCGTCACTGACTTCGACCTCAGCCTCCGCGAGCGCATCCTCGACAAATTGATGGATCCCAACCTCGCCGCTCTCCTGCTCTCGCTCGGCATGCTCGCGCTCTACGCCGAGTTCAACCATCCCGGCGCAGTCATTCCCGGCGTCGTCGGAGGCTTAGCAGTCTTACTCGCCTTGTTCGCACTCAACCTTCTGCCCACCCGCTTCGAGGCCATCGTATTGGTAATCGCAGCCTTCGCCCTCTTCGCGCTAGAAGCCAAACTCGGCACCCACGGCGCTCTCGGCATTGGCGGGGTCATCGCGCTGGTGATGGGCGTGTTGTTGCTGGTGGATGGCCCGATTCCCGAGATGCGCGTGCACTGGGCCACCGCTCTTTCCCTCGCCATTCCTCTCGGCCTCATTTCCGTTTTCCTGATGCGGATTGCCGTGCAAGCCCGTCGCAACAAGATCACCACCGGCATCGAGGGCATGATCGGCACCATCGGCGTGGCGGCATCAGAAATCAGTCTGACCGGCAAAGTCACGGTGCGCGGCGAGCTTTGGAACGCTTTTGCGGCAAGCCCCGTGCCCCCTGGTGCCAATGTAGTGGTGAAACGAGTGGATGGTTTGCGGTTAGAGGTCGAGTCCGTGCGTTAGGATGCGGCAGTATGCGTTGTGCACCTCACTTGATACCTCTCCTGAATGCTGAGAACGCACTAAACTTCCTGTAGGGCGTGGTGCCGCACTTGTCTGTGCAACCATGCGAAAGGTGGTTCCCGGTGGAAATCCAATTGGTCGGCGTGGTCGTTCTCATCCTCGTGTTTTACGCGCTCAGTTCCATCAAGATCCTCGCTGAGTACGAACGCGGCGTCATCTTTGAACTGGGTCGCTTGAAAGAAAATCCTAAGGGCCCGGGCATCGCATTTGTCTTCGCCCCTTTCCAGCGCATGGTGCGCATCTCGCTGCGTCAGGAAGCGCTCGAAGTCCAACCGCAAGACATTATCACGCGCGACAATGTGACTCTAAAAGTCAACGCCGTGATCTTTCTGCGGGTCGTGGAACCCAACAAAGCGGTCGTGGAAGTCAGCAACTACACCTATCAGACTTCGCAATTTGCCCAAACCACGTTGCGCTCCGTGATGGGCGAAAGCGAACTGGATGAGATTTTGTCCAAGCGCGAAAAAATCAACCTGCGCTTGCAAAGCATCCTCGACCAGCACACCGAACCATGGGGCGTTAAAGTCACCAATGTCGAGGTCAAGCAGGTTGACCTGCCTGAATCCATGCTGCGCGTGATGGCCCGTCAGGCCGAAGCCGATCGGGAACGCCGCTCCAAGATCATTCATGCAGAGGGCGAATTTGGTGCCGCCCAGCGCCTGGTGGATGCTGCTCACTTGCTCGCCACCGAACCCATCAGCGTGCAGTTGCGCTACTTGCAAACACTGGCAGAAATTGGCACCGAGAAAAACACCACCGTCATCTTCCCCGTGCCAGTGGATCTCTTCGCCGGACTGCAAAAGCTGGTGCAGAAGTTGGCCGACGCGCCGGTTCCGGCCGCCCCGCCAGCCCCGGCGATTCAGCCACCAATCACCACCACATAGACTGAGTAGTTTTTTCCGCCAGCCCCCGCTGGCATACCACGAGGACACAGCAACTGTATGGCTGGAGAAAGCAGAACTCGCACTACGAGTAACCGTCCCGCCGCTGCGGCCCACCGCTACGACGCAGACGAAGACACCGAAATCACGCTCGGCACCGGCAAAATGCTGGTGCTGTTCTTTGGACTGGTCGTGCTCTGTGGCCTGTTCTTTGGCACCGGCTACATGATTGGCCACAACTCCGCCCGCATTGACGCTCACAAAGACGATGCCGCCGCAGCCTCGCCTGTCGCCAGCCTCAGCAATAAGCCCTCGGCGACGGATGGCGGCGATAGCCAAGCCACGGCCAGCGATGCCGGAACCTCTGCTAACCCATCCAACTCTGCGAGCACGGCGGCCCCGCCGCTCGTAATGGATTCCACCAACGGCGTGCCGATGCCGACCGCGCCGGTTTCCTCGCCATCCAAGTTCGAAACCAAACCCAAGAATCAGCAAGCCGCCCCGTTTGTGCCAGTTCCTGCGACCACTGCCGCCACGCAGCACTCCCTCGCCGGTGGTAGTTGGGTGCAAGTAGCGGCCGTGAGCCATGAAGAAGACGCACAGGCGCTGGTTAGCGCCCTTACGCGCAAACAGTATGCGGCCTCCGTCAATACCGCTCCAACCGACAAATTGTTCCACGTGGTGATTGGGCCCTTCACCGCAGCATCCGAGGCGGAAGCCACCAAGAAGCGTTTAGGCGATGACGGATACAACGCCATCGTAAAGCACTAAGCCAATGCAAGCCCGCTGCAAAGTCGGCATTGCCCTGCAGCGGGCTTGCGCTAGCTCCACTCAGGCCGGGCTCTTGCCTGTTTCCAACCGTCTATTTCCAACTGTCTATTTCCAGCCCGCCTGCTGTGCCGCTAAATCGCCCAGCCACGGCAGCCGGAAGGCTTCTCCGCGATAGGCCTTCAACAACAGCACCACGAACAGGACTCCGCAAGCATCCACCACCAGAATCAGTGCCAACCAACCCAGCAGCGCGCTCAAGGACGCCAGTAGCAACGCCAGCGACACCAGCAGAACACACACCACCGGAAACAGTAGCGACTGAATCGCATGGAAACGCAGAAAGCGGTTGCTGCGATACGGCTCCACAAAAAAATAGGCCACCGCAGGCAACACCAGATAGCTGCACATCGCTGGCAAATTGCGGCTCCCCGTACTTACCGGATCCGCCATTACACTGCCGCCGGTTTTCATACCCGCTGCCATACCCGCCGCCATCACCCGCAACCGCTTCACCACTTGCGCCCTGCCTCCGGGCGCGTTCGTGCGGCCACAGGCTTGGCATATGGCCATTCCGCCCGACAAAACGGCTCCACAATGCATGCAGTTTACTGCCATAAAAAGTAGTCTCCAACTCGCAATCGCGCCCGACCTTTGCACCGAGCGTCGCCCGGCGACTCGACCCCAAGCCTCGAACCCAAGGGCACTCACTGGACGCGCATCCGACCCTACCAGAATCCCCCACACCGGGCAATGCACTTTTGACCATTCGGTTCCAACCTCTCGCTCTACCCGGCCGAGCCGGTTCTTTCCTGCGCTGCACGCGCTAAAATGGCGGAATATGTCTAGCCCGCTTCCTGCCACTTCATTCATTCTTCCGGCTCGCCCCTCCGTTTGGCGTCGCGTGGTAGTGCCTTCTGGGTTCGCGCTGATTGCCGTCATCGTGCTGGCAGCCGCCGCTGTGGTGGCGTGGTTCTACTTTTCTGCTCGCGCGGCCCTGCCCGTGGTCGAAGGCAAGCTCACCCTCGCGGGCTTACATGCGCCGGTCACCGTCACTCGCGACACCCACGGTGTGCCCACTATTGAAGCTGCCGCCGCAGACGACCTATTCTTCGCGCAAGGCTTTGTCACCGCGCAAGACCGCTTCTTCCAGATGGAACTCTTGCGGCGCTTCGCGGGCGGCACCCTCGCCGAAGTCCTTGGCCCCGCCGTAGTGGACTACGACCGCGAGGCCCGCATTCTTGGCATGAGGCAGGCTGCTGAGCGCGCCGCTCACAACCTTTCTGGCGACACCCTCGCCGCAGCCAACTCCTACACCGCTGGCATCAACGCCTATCTCGCCTCCAGCCAACATCACCTTCCCATGGAGTTCACCGTGCTCGGCTACTCGCCCCAGCGGTGGACGAATACCGACACCTACCTCATCTTCGCCTTTATGGTGAAAGACTTGAATCATGAGGAGCGCCCCTCCGCCATGCTGCGCGAAAAAATCCTCGCGCGCCTCGGCCCGGATCTCACTGCCGACCTCTTCGTCAACCGCTCGTCGCACGATCAAGTCCCCAGCCAATCCGCCACTTGGGTGGACCCGAATGCGCAAGCCGCCAAGGATGCTGCCGATGGAGATGACGAGGATGGGCCCGAGGAGTCTGGGGTGGACACCAAGAAGATTGGCCTGCATCGCGCCGCCGGCCCCGCTGCCCCAAACTCAACCGATCACAATCTCTATCGCGACCCGCTCCGCGCTGGCTCCAACGACTGGGTCGTTTCCGGTGCCCACACCACCACCGGCAAACCACTGCTATGTAACGATATGCACCTTCGCCATCAAATGCCCGGCATCTGGTACGAAGCCCACCTACGCACCACAGACGGCAAGCTCGACGTGGCTGGCGTCACACTCCCCGGCACTCCCGGCGTCGTGGTGGGCCACAATCAACGCATCGCATGGGGCTTCACCAATGTCGGCCCCACAGTCGGCGACTACTACATTGAAACCTTCAACGCCAGCGGCGACTATCAAACGCCTGACGGCTGGAAGCATCCCGATACGCGCGACGAACTGGTGCGCGTAAAAGGCGCGCCCGATCAGCACATCACCGTTCGCGTCACCCGCCACGGCCCCATCGTCACCGAACTCCTCCCCGGCGAGACCCGCCCCATCGCCCTCCGCTGGACCATATATGAGCCCGACGCCCTGCACAATGCGCTGCTCGACCTTGACCGCGCCCAGAATTGGCAGGAGTTCACCCACGCCCTAGCGGGCTGGGACGCGCCCGGCCAAAACGTCGTCTATGCCGACGTGGACGGCCACATTGGCTACCACGCTACCGGTCGCATTCCCATTCGCGCCACCGGCGACGGCGGCCTTCCCGTCTCTGGCGCTGACAACGCCCATGAATGGACTGGTTGGGTGCCGTTCGACCAACTGCCCACCGTTTACGACCCGCCCAGCGGCATCATCGCCACCGCCAATGGCCGCATCGTGCCCGACCATTACAAGTTTTCCCTGAGCAAAGAGTGGGGCGCCCCGTGGCGAACCGCTCGCATCTATCAAGTGCTCGAGTCCGGCCAGAAGTTCGGCCCCGCCGAAATGCTCACCCTGCAAACCGATGTTTACTCTGCCTTTGACGACGCGATGGGACACCGCCTGGTGCAAGCTGCCGAAGCGGCACCCAAGCTGACTCCGCGCGCGCTCGCTGCTGTTGCCTTGTTACGCGATTGGGATGGACGTATGTCCGCTGACTCCGCCGCCCCTACAATCGAATACAAAGCCCGCACCGAAGCCATGCGGCTCTTACTCGAACCACGCTTAGGCGCAGCCGCGAATGGAAAGGTCTCGAAAGACGGTTCGCTTAGTTGGAAGAGTTACCTCTGGGAGATGAGTTCCGTGTGGCAAGAAAGCGTACTTACTAGCCGCCCCGCCCGCTGGCTGCCCTCCACTTACAAGAGTTATGACGACTTACTCGTCGCCGCACTCGAAGCTGCAATCGCACAGTCCGACGCCCCGCAGGATCTCGCCTCTTGGCACTGGGGTGCTTTCCACTCGGTAGATGTGGAGCATCCTATCTTCCAGCACATTCCCTTGCTCGCGGCGATGTCTGCACCCGGCAAGCATGACCAGTCTGGCAGCGGACTCACCGTGAAAGCCGTCGGCTCCGACTTTGGCCCGTCGGAGCGCTACACCGCCGACACCTCGAACTGGGACCACAGTACGCTGAACATCACCACAGGCCAATCCGGCCAGCTCTTCAGCGACCACTATCTAGACATGTGGCCGCTCTGGTATGAAGGCCGCACCGTCGAGTTACCGTTCAGCGCAGCAGCGGTAGAAAAGAACAAGGAACACCAACTGGTGCTGGAACCGAAGTAAAGCCAGTCTTTACTTTGACGCCCATCCTGGCTTCGGTGCCCGGTCCTCCATTCAGAAATTGGGTGCTCTTTGCCACACTGAGCGTAGAGCGCCCGATGCAGGTTCTAACCCAAAGAGTGGCTTAAACAAAAAACCCGTCCAAGCATCGCTTGGACGGGCCTCTCACCTGAACTTCTGCCTACCTACTTATCAATGTACTTCACATCCACCGCATCACCCACAATATCCAGCTGACTGTTGGAGTCAATCAGCGCGCTCGTCTTGGCATCATAAATTCGCAACTGTCCGCCAATCACTACATACACAACCGTCCGCCCGCCGCCAATGGGCGCGATTCCCGTCACATCGCCTAAGTCCGGCGACACTACCGCCGTATTCGCCGTCGTATCTAGAATCGAAAGGCACCCGCGCGTCTCGGTCGAGCTATTCACATTCGAGCAACGCTTGGCTCCAACAAACAGCTTGCCGCTCTGTAACTCAATGTGATTGTGGAAGCCATCCGTCACTTCAATCGGTCCTTGCTTCACGGCCAGCGTATTCGCATCCACCACATTCACTTCGCCGCAGTTGGCTGCTGCCGTTGTGCCCTTGCACGTGGTTCCCGGCTTTGAACCCGCCACGTACAAATTGCCGCTGCTCAAGTAGCCAGCCGTCGCTGCATTCAAGGCTTGCGTGGCGTTGATGTGGTAGGCCGTCATGTCCACGGTAGAAACGCTGGCTTGTGTGCCGCCACACTCCGCGCCGCAACTATAAACATATGCCGTATTGCCGTCGCTGGAAAATGTTGCGTCCACCGCCTTATCGAAGCCAGAAATGAACGTCGTAGCAGCCGTGTTGTCCGAAACCTTGATCGAAACCTTCGAAGTATCAATCACCGCCGCCGTATTGGTTGAACCCAACGCCACAATCCGGCTCGCCGTCGCGTTCACTTCCAACTGGTTCACACCCGCCACCGGGATGCGCGAAGCCACCGTATACCTTCTGGTGCTCTGGTCAATATCCAGCACCAGCACCACCCCGTTTGGCCCATTCAGCACCGGAGCCAGCGGCACCGCCACGTATGCCGTGGTGTTGCCCGGGCCAAACACCATGCTGGTCGCCGCGCCTACCGCCAGTCCTACGCCTGCAATAGTGCGCTCTTTCGTGTTGTCCAGCAAGGCCACCAAGTTATCAGCCGCGCTCGCCACCAGCATCAAATTGCGGCTGCCCGAGAGCGTCATGATGCCCGGCTGTTGGCCCGCACCCGCACTAAACCGAGTGAACTTATCATGCTTCGCGTCCAAAATAAATACCAACGTCGGAAACGTGGACGATGCGATGCTGTTGCTCACCAAGGCACGGTTGCTCAACCCACTCACCGCGCCGGTGCTGCTGGAAGAGGACGAATTGTTCGATCCGCACGAAACCAGCGCGGCCGCCATGCCGAAAACCACCAATACAGACCAAATTCGGTTCAACAAGGGACTCCAGAAAAATTCATGATAAGGGCAATCAAACTTTAGATGCGGCCTGCGTCTGCCGGGTCAACCGCAATCTTCAACTATAACAAATGGCAGCCCCAACCTGCGCCTCCCTGCCTTGTCGCCCTTCCCCTTCGTGTATCCTCGGTCATGGCCTTTGATGCATCCGCCTTTTCCGCCCGCCTGCTGGAAGCACCCCTGCTCTTCGATGGAGCCATGGGTACTCTGCTCTACGCAAAGGGCATCTTCATCAATCGCTCGTATGACGAGCTCAATCTCTCCCAACCAGACCTCATCCGCGGCATCCACGCCGAATACGTTCAGGCTGGCGCCGACGTCATCGAAACCAACACCTTCGGTGGCAACTCCTTTCGCCTCGCCCGCCATGGCATGGCAGAAAAAGTTCGCGACATCAACCTCGCCGGAGTCGCAATCGCTCGTGCCGCCACCACGAATTCCGCCGCCCTCATCGCTGGTGCCGTCGGCCCCCTTGGAGTTCGTATTGAGCCGCTGGGTAAAACCTCACTTGCTGAGGCCCGCGAAGCCTTCCGCCAGCAAATTGCCGCCTTGCTCGAGGCTGGCGTGGACATGCTGGTCTTGGAGACCTTCGGCTATCTCGAAGAGCTGAATCAAGCCGTGCTCGCCGCCCGCGATCTCGACACCAACATCCCCATCATTGCCCAGGTCACCGTGGACGACGACGGCAACAGCCTCGATGGCTCGGAGCCGGCAAGCTTTGCCGCCCGCCTCGACAGTTGGCCGGTGGAGGCCATCGGCCTGAATTGCAGCGTCGGCCCTGCCACCATGCTCGACGTGCTTGACCAGATGCGCCAACTCACCGAAAAGCCTCTCGCCGCCCAGCCCAACGCTGGCATTCCCCGCTCGGTAGATGGCCGCAACATCTACCTCTGCTCGCCGGAGTACATGGCTAGCTACGCCCGCAAGTTCGTCGCGGCAGGCGCACGCATCGTGGGCGGATGCTGCGGCACCACCCCCGACCACATCCGCGTGATGAAGGCGGCCCTCCGCATTAACGAAGCCCGCACCCGCACCAGCGTCCTCAAATCCTCCACGCAACCGCAGGCCAAGTCCTCCCCCGCCCCTCCACTGGAGGAGCGATCGCAATTAGGGGCAAAACTGGCCGCGCGGAAATTTGTCACCATGGTAGAGATCGTTCCTCCTAAAGGCATTCTCGCCGCCAAAGAGCTCGAGGGTGCCCGCTTTCTCAAATCCGTGGGCGTAGATGTCATCAACATTCCAGACAGCCCCCGCGCCTCCGCCCGCATGAGCAACCAATCCCTCTGCCTGCTGATGCAGCAACAGGTTGGCATTGAGACAGTGCTGCACTACACCTGCCGCGACCGCAACGTCCTCGGCATTCAGTCGGACTTGCTCGGTGCCTCCGCCACCGGCATCCGCAACTTGATTTGCATTACTGGCGACCCGCCCAAGATGGGCGACTATCCCGACGCCACCGCCGTCTTCGACGTGGATTCCATCGGCCTCGTCAACATCGTCAGCAACCTGAACCGCGGCCTCGATATCGGCGGCAACGCCACCAACGCCAGTACCGGATTCGTCATCGGCGTTGGCGCCAACCCCGGCTTGCCCGATATCGAGGAAGAAATTCGCCGCTTCGCCTACAAGGTCGAAGCGGGCGCAGAATACGTGGTCACTCAACCCGTCTTCGACCTCGGCCAGCTCGAAGATTTTCTCCGATTCATCGAGCATTGCCGCATCCCGGTCATCGCTGGTATCTGGCCGCTCACCAGCATTCGTAACGCCGAGTTCATGAAGAACGAGTTACGCGTCTCCGTGCCCGATGCCATTATGGACCGCATGGCCCGCGCCGCCTCCGCCGAAGCTGCCCGCGCCGAAGGCGTCGCCATCGCCCGCGAGATGATTGAAGCTGTCAAACATGTGGTTCAGGGCGTGCAAATCAGCGCTCCCCTCGGCCGCTACACCGTCGCTGTGGACCTGCTGGAAGCGCTGGGCAGCGAGGCGACCCGCTCACAGATCTGAAACCACAGTTTTTGTTCTTTTCCAGCGCGGGTGCGATAATTTCTTCAAGAACTCTATGCCCAAGTTTGAAAGCAACCTGAAGCGTCTCGACCAGATCGTCACCGAACTGGAAAAGGGAGAACTCCCGCTCGAGCAGTCGCTCACCCTGTTTGAAGAAGGCGTTCAGCTTTCGGCTGACTGCCGCAAAGAGCTCCAAGAAGCCGAAGGCAAGGTCGAGATTCTGTTGAAGCAGGGCGGCAAGCTGCAAGCCCAGCCCTACGAGGCAGGCGGCAAGCCGTAAAACCGCGGTCTCTGCTACCCGGCAGCATCATTGGCTTCAAGCGGAAAAAAGCAAATCGCCCCCGCACCAACTTGCTATACTCACCCGAACATGTCTGCCGCCAATCTTGTTAACCTTAAAGAGACTTTGAAGCTGGGCGCGGCCCTTACGGACGCGGCGCTCGAGCGTCTGCTGCCCCCCGGCCACCACTTCCCCCCCTCCATCCATCAGGCTATGCGTCACAGTGTTTTCGCCGGGGGCAAGCGCCTACGTCCTATCCTGTGCATCGAAGCCGCGCGCATGGTCATGGGTTCGCTTCCAGCAGGTATTCAAGATGCTGGCGCCGCGCTGGAAATGCTCCACACCTATTCTCTGATTCACGACGACCTGCCTGCACTCGATAATGACGACCTCCGCCGCGGACGCCCCACCTGCCACGTCGCCTTCGGCGAAGCTACAGCAATTCTCGCCGGAGACGCCCTGCAAACCTGTGCCTATCAAGTTCTCGCAGGCCTCCGCTGCCCGGCCGAGTCGCGCGTCCGCATCATCGCAGAAATTGCCCATGGCACCGGCACCGTGGACGGCATGATTGGCGGTCAGGTCGCCGACCTGGAAGCCGAGCACACCAAGCCCGACGCCGCTCGCCTCGAGTACATCCATCGTGCCAAGACCGGAGCGCTCATCACCGCCAGCCTGGTGGCCGGTGGCATTTATGCGGATGCCAATGCCGATGCCATTTCCCGCCTCCGCACCTTCGGCATGGCCATCGGCCTCGCCTTTCAAATTGTGGACGACATTCTCGACGTGACCCAATCTTCAGAACAACTGGGCAAGACCGCAGGCAAAGACCAAGCCACAGAGAAGGCCACTTACCCTTCCCTCTACGGTCTCGAAGAGTCGCAACATCGCGCCGATGCCCTCATCGCCTCCGCCAACGAGGCACTCGCCCCCTTCGGCGAGCGCGCCGACACCCTCCAAGCCCTCGCCGCCTATCTAGTGGAGCGCAAACAATAACATGCGCGAAGTCCTCTTCATCTCGCTGGGCGCGGTTGCCGGTGCCAATGCCCGCTACTACTTCGAGCGCTGGGTCACTAATCTGCTCGGCCGCGAGCTCTCCTGGGGCATCCTGTTCATCAACATCCTCGGCAGCCTCCTCGTCGGCTTCTTCGCCGCCTTCGTCATGGCCCGCGCCGTCACCGACCCCCGCTGGCGCTTGCTCATTGTCGTCGGATTCGCCGGAGCCTTCACCACCTTTTCCACCTACGCCTTTGAGAGCGTGCAGTACCTGCGCGCGGGAATGTATCTGCAATTCTGGTCGAATGTGCTGCTGAATAACCTGCTGTGTATGGCCGCAGTTGCCGTCGGTGCTACTCTAGGCACTGGGGTCGCGCGCATTGTCTAACATGTTGGGTTCAGGTCCGGTTTCAGGTTTTGGTTTTGGTTCAGGTTCTTCTGCCAGCATCATGCTGTCTTCGCCACTCGACGTTCTCGCCATCGCCGCCCATCGAGACGATGTGGAACAGACCTGTGGCGGCACCTTGCTCAAAATGGCCCAAGCCGGACGCCGTACCGGCATTCTCGACCTCACACAAGGCGAAATGGGCACCCGCGGTACCGCCGACGACCGCGCCCGCGAAGCCACCGCCGCAGCCAAGTTGCTGCAAGCCACTTGGCGCGAGGCGCTCGACCTGCCCGATGGCCGCGTGGAAAATACCTGGATCAACCGCCTGAAAGTCGCGCGCATGATTCGCCGCACCCGCCCCCAGGTGGTGATTCTCCCCTACTGGCAAGGTCGCCATCCTGACCACTACACCTGCTCCACCCTGGGTTACGAAGCCTGCTTTCTCGCGGGACTTACCAAGCTCGATCCCGGCCACGAACTCGGCGACTTTCAGGAATCCCTGCCACCCCATCGCCCCTTCAAGATCGTTTACGCCACACTCTATTACGACATCCGCCCCACCTTTGTCGTGGATATCACCGCGCAGTTCGACACCAAAATATCATCGCTGCTTGCCTATAAGTCGCAGTACGCAACTCAGACGGAAGGTAGCGACCTGTTTGTCCCCGAGGCAGAAATCCGCACTCGGCTGGAAACCATGGCCCGCTTCTATGGCCTGCTAGGCGGCGTAGACTTCGCCGAACCCTTCCTGCAAAAAGAAGTAGGCCTAGTAGAAGACTTGACACTCATTCCCGTGAAGTCCATCTAATTAACCCGTTGTCATCCTAACTAACCCGTTGTCATCCAAAGCAACGCGAAGGACCCCTACCCCGCCAACACTCGTCCCTAAGTTACAGCGAGTTACTCGCCCCAACCCCTTACCCCCACTTAGTCCTGCACCGCTCCCACCCTCCGCTGATAAACATGCCACAACACCCCCGCCGGGTCATACACAGTTGCCACTCGCAGCCCCCACGGCTGCATCGCCGGAGCCTTAGGAGCCTGCACCGGAAACCGCCCCGGCAAATCCAACGCCTGTAGATACACCCACCATGCCTCAAGGTCATCCACCATCAACTGCATCATGCAGTTCTCCGCCCAGTCCTTCTGATAACCACGCTGAAGAATAAAGCCTCCGGCTCCTACCCGAAAGATGGCAACCTCCCCATCCAGCAGCTTCTCAAATCCCATCGCCTCATAGAACCGTTTCGATAGGTCATAGTCCTTCGCCGGCAAAAACGGCCGCGCAACTTCACTTCCGCAGGGCACCTGATTCATCACCAACTCCTCATCTTTTCCACGAATCGAAACTTCAATATAAGCCGCTCGTCCCTACCCGACCGAAACCCCCGGCACCATCTCCATCACTTCCACCCCCGGCACCAGCGATTGCAAATCCGCCGGACGCCCCACCAGCGGCGGAAACGTGCCAAAATGCATCGGAATCACTGTTTGCGGCTTCAACAAATTCACCGCATACGCCGCCTCTTTTGGTGACATAGTGAACCGATCCCCAATCGGCAGCATCACAATATGGGGTGCATATAACTCGCGAATTATCGCCATGTCACCAAACACATTGGTATCGCCCGCATGGTAAATCCGCACCCCGTTGGCAAACTCCATCACGTAGCCAGTGGCCTCGCCGCCATAAATAATCTCGTCGCCATCTAAAATGCCGCACGAATGGTCCGCATGAACCATCGTCACCTTCACCTCCGCCACCGTCTGCGAGCCGCCTTTGTTCATCGGCGACACAGTAGTCACGCCCTTCTTCTCCAGCCAATGGCACAGCTCGTAGATGCCCACCACCGTGGCCCCATGCTGCTGCGCCAGCGGCACCGCATCAGCAATATGGTCAAAATGCCCATGCGTCGCCAGAATGGCATCAATCCTCGTAAACGACTTCGCCGCCTCCGGACACATCGGATTCCCTGCCACCCACGGATCCACCACCAGCGTCTTGCCCTCTGGCGTATCAATGCGAAAGGTCGAGTGGCCTAGCCACGTCAGCTTGATTCCCTTGAGTTCCATTGTGTGCTCCTTTGTAGGCTCCTTTGCCCGCAACCTGCCTCATTCTATGGCGACGCACCACCCCCCGCCAAACTACCCGCAGCCGCCGGGCGTATTCCCGATTCACAGCCTTACCCTCTATCATCAGTGCATCATCGCTTCAGCTGCCTGCACGGGTTTGGCCTTGCAGCGTAGACCCGCAGGGACGAATAAATCTCATGGCTCATCTCGAAGTCCTCATTCCCCGGGAACGCATCGCCCAGCGCGTGGCCGAACTCGGCGCAGAAATCTCCCGCGACTTTGCCGGGCATGCAGTGCTGCTGGTGGGCGTGCTAAAGGGCGCGGCCATCTTCCTATGCGACCTCGCCCGCACCATAGACCCAGCCCTCGATGTCCGCATGGACTTCATCGGCGTCTCCAGCTACGGCACCGCAAAAACTTCCAGTGGAGAAGTTCAACTTACCAAAGACCTCAGCGAGCCGCTCGCCGGGGTTCACGTCATCCTGGTGGAAGACATCCTCGACACCGGAGTCACCCTCCACTTCCTGAAGCAGCTTCTGCTGGCCCGCCAGCCCGCCTCGCTCAAGCTCGCTGCCCTGCTGCAAAAGCCCAACCGCCGCAAAGTCGCGATTCAGGCTGACTACGTCGGTTTCACTTTCCCAGACGAGTTCGCCGTCGGCTATGGCCTCGACCACGCCGAGCGGTACCGCAACTTGCCCGATATTTGTATCGTTCGGGAATAACCGTGCGCGATAATGGCGCCAAGGCAGCCAAGGTAATGGTGCAGCGCGAATCGCTCCCCGCGCCCTGCCCATCCGCCCCCCCCATCCGGGGCACCCCAGCTTCGCTGCTATGATGAAACATCGCATGACAGAGCCACCCCATTTCGAAGATGTAACCCTGAGCGCGCCCGTTTCTGAGTCGCCCGCTGTCGAGCCTTTGTTGCTCGAGGTGTCAGATGTAGTCAACTCCACCCTCGATCTCGATGCCTCGCTGAGCCGCGTCGCCGAACTTGTTCGCAAAGTCATTGACTACGAGATTTTCGCCATCTTCCTGCTCAACCCGAAAACTCAGGAACTCTTTCCCCGCTTCCAGATCGGCTATCCCGCCAGCCTCGCCGAGACGCTGCAAATTAAAGTCGGCCAGGGCGTCATTGGTCAGGCCGCCGAAAAGCGCGAAGCCGTGCTGGTCCGCGATGTGCGCGGCGACCAAAATTATGTCCACGGCGTACCCAATGTCGGCTCTGAGCTCGCCATCCCGCTCATCGTTAAAAAACGCGTCATCGGCGTGATTGATATTGAGGCCCGCGAAGCCAACTACTTTACTGAAGAACACGCACGCCTGCTTACTCTGGTGGCTTCTCGAATGGCCGTGGCGATTGAAAACGCCCGCCTCCACACCCGCACCTCTCGCCAGGCCCGCTCTCTTCTGCTGCTCAATGAAATTAGCCGCGAGATGACTTCGATCCTCAACTTGGATCAGTTACTCGCTCAGATCGCCGAACTACTCAAGCGCCTCATTGACTATCAGATGTTCAGCATCCTGCTGGTGGACCCCTCTGGCAACAAACTGCAACATCGCTATACTCAGCGCTTTGGCAAAGACGTCCGCCTTAAGCACGACATCCCGCTGGGTCGCGGCCTGGTAGGCTATGCTGCGCAACAGCGCATTGCCGTTGTAGTTCCGGATGTGAAGTCAGAACCGCGCTACGTCCTAGTAAACCCCGAGACCCGCTCTGAAATGTGCGTGCCGCTGGTTTATAAAGACAAAGTAATCGGCGTCATTGATCTGGAACACACTCGCAAGGGCTACTTTACTGAAGACCACAAGCGCACCATGGTGACTCTGGCGGCGCAAGTAGCCGTCTCCATTGAAAACGCCCGCCTTTATGAACAGTTAGAACGCCAGGAACGTCGCCTCGAACGCGAATTAGGCTTAGCCCATGAACTCCAACTTCGCCTACTACCTGCCCAGTGCCCCATTCTTGATAATCTTGAAATGGCAGCCAAGTTTGTACCCGCCCGCGCAATTGGTGGCGACTTATACGACTTTCTCCCCTACACCCTAAGCCGCCTCGGCATTGCCATTGGTGATGTTAGTGGCAAAGGCGCAGCAGCCGCGCTCTATGCTGCCTTGGTAAGTGGCATCATCCGCTCCCACGCCGCCGCTGAACCTTCTCCAGAAGAAATGCTTACCGTGGTCAACTTCGGGTTGAACGAGCGCCCCATTGACGCCCAGTTCGTCGCATTGATTTATGCCGTTTGGGACGACCGTGCGCGCCAGTTACACGTAGCAAACTCCGGCTTGCCTCGCCCCATTCGCGTCCATCACGGACACGTCAGCACCATGCAACTTACTGGTATGCCCCTCGGCCTATTTAGTGACGCCCAAGCTGAAGAGCATACCTTTCAAGCCGATCCCGGCGACCTGTTCGTGTTCTTTAGTGACGGCATTCCCGACGCCCGCAGCCGCGATGGAGCTGCCTTCGGCCATACCCGCATCGAAGAAATCATCCTTAGTTGCAAGGATGATTCCGCGCAGGTGGTGGTAGATCGCATCTTCCACGCCGTCAGCGAACACGCTGCCGGTGCCGAACCCTTTGATGACCAAAGCGTCGTCGCCTTACGCGTGAAAGAAGGGTCTAACTTACTGTGAGTCCGCGCAAACCGCTTGGCTTGGAACGCTCGCCAGCCTTTACCTATCATCAACCTACTTCACGCATCCCCTTCCGCAAGCCACCCCGCGTGCTTCGCGCTGAAGAAGTTTCGCTCGCAGCACTCGCGGAACAATATGGTACGCCGCTCTATGTTTACTCAGCAACTGCAATCCAGCAGCGCCTCGCCACGTTCGATGCAGCCTTTTCCACCATCCCCCACACCGTTTGTTATGCCGTCAAGGCTAATAGTAACTTGAGCCTACTCCGGATGATGGCCAAGCTCGGCTGTGGCTTCGATATTGTCTCAGGTGGCGAACTCGAGCGCGTATTGCGTGCCCATAAGAAAGCTGCCAAAAAGGTTGTCTTCTCCGGTGTCGGCAAGACCGTGGAAGAAATGAAGTTTGCCCTGGACAGCGGCATTCTGCTCTTCAATGTGGAAAGCGAGAGCGAACTCTGGGCACTCGCTACCTGTGCTGCCCGCATGAAGAAGACCGCGCGCATTGCCTTACGCGTCAATCCAGAAGTCGCCGCTGAAACTCATCCCTACATCTCCACTGGCATGCGTGAGCATAAGTTTGGCATCCCCATGAGCGACGCCCGTGTGCTCTATTCCCGCGCCGCAGGCATCAAGGGCATTGAGATTGCCGGGGTTAGCGTCCATATTGGCTCCCAGATTACCGACCCCGAACCCTTCCGCCTCGCCATGTCCCGTGTCACCGACTTAGTCAACTACTTACAGGCGGAGGGCCACACGATTCGCTTTGTAGATGCAGGCGGCGGCCTGGGGATATCCTATGAGGACACTCCTTCCTCCGACCCCACAGAATTCGCTAAGTATGTTCAGAGCTACGCCGAACGCGTTTTGCAGCCTCTCCGTGGACTAGGCGTCCATCTGCTGCTCGAACCCGGGCGTGTGCTTGTGGGCCCCGCCGGGGCCTTAGTTACTCGCGTCCTCTATCGCAAGCAACATGACGGCAAGTTGTTTTTGATTGTGGACGCTGCCATGAATGACTTGATTCGGCCTGCACTCTACAAAGCTCATCACGCCATCACGCCTGTAACCCTGGCCGACGATGTTCCCTCAGAAGTGGCCGATGTCGTCGGTCCAGTTTGCGAAACCGGAGATTTTTTGGCTCGCGACCGCAGCCTGCCTAAGTGCGAGGAAGCCTCACTACTCGCAATTCTCGACGCAGGAGCCTATGGCATGGCGCAAAGCGGCAACTACAACACCCGCCCCCGCCCGGCAGAAGTGATGGTAGAAGGCAAAAAGGCTAAGCTAGTCCGCAAGCGCGAAACTATGGATGATTTGATGGGATTAGAAGAGTAAGTGCTCGCCGCTCAATTCTTGTCCTCATAAACCAGCCTGCCCCCCACAATCGTCTCCACCACCTTCACATCCCATATCTTCTCAGGCTTCATCTTGAAAATATCGTCGCTCAGAATCACCATGTCCGCTAACTTACCCTTGGTAATCGAGCCTTTCTCTTTCTCCTGAAATTCGGCATATGCCGAACCCATCGTGTAAGCCTCAACCGCTTCAGCAAGCGTTAGCTTTTGCTCCGGAATCCAGCCCCCAGGGTTCTTGCCATCCAGCGTCGCACGGGTTACCGCCGCATACAGCCCATACATTGGGTTCAGGGGTGCGACCGCCCAATCTGTCCCAAAGGCTAGCTTCACTCCATGCTCCAGAAACGTGCGGAAGGCATACGTCCGGGTTGCCCGCTCATGGCCAATGCGGGCTTCGGCCCAGCGCCCATCATCAATCGCATGGTACGGCTGCATAGAAGCTACTACACCTAAGCTGGCGAATCGGTCAAAATCCTTCGCTGCCATATGCTGCGCGTGTTCAATGCGAAAGCGACGATCCCCGCTAAAGTAAGTGCCGGCATTCGCCTTCACTACGTTTTCGTATAAGTCGAGAATGGTCGAGATCCCCCGGTCACCAATCGCATGGGTGCATAACTGCATCCCTGCTGCATCTGCTTTCAAAAAGCGATTCTGCATGGCAGAGATAGGAAACATACCTGCGTTCAAAAGCCCAAAGTCCTTGGCGTCGTCGCTAAAGGCATCGAAAAAGTATGCCGTGCGCGACCCCAGTGAGCCATCTGCAAAAGCCTTCAACGCACCCACGCGCAGCCACGGCGATCCAAACGCTCGGTGCAAGCTCAACTTACTCTGATCTTCCCACAAGGCGATCGGTTGCGCGAGATAGATTCGCGCAGTCAACTCACCCCGGTCAAGCAACTCGGCATA
Source organism: Acidobacteriaceae bacterium (assembly GCA_025356095.1). Taxonomy (GTDB): domain Bacteria; phylum Acidobacteriota; class Terriglobia; order Terriglobales; family Acidobacteriaceae; genus JANXUR01. Next base: position 86,030 of record JANXUR010000048.1, read on the forward strand.
GGCCGAAATGTCGGCATAACTCGACCCCATGTCTTGGACACTGGTAACTCCCAAGGCGGCGGCATGGCCCAACGCACGGCGCACCACACGCAACTGGGCTTCGTGCGAACGCGCTGGAACGATCCGGTAGGCGAGAAGTTCCGCCGCATCCTTTAGCGCTCCGGTTGGCTCACCTGCGGTATCACGGACAATAATGCCACCGTCGGGGTCTTTGGTGTCGCGGGTAATGTTAGCCAGTTTCAGGGCAGCGCTATTTACCAGAACCATGTGTCCGTCGTAACGATCAAGGACAGTGGGTATGTCACCGGTCACCGCGTCAATCATCTGCCGAGTGGGTAGATTCGCGGGCGTCCACTTAGTCTCATCCCAGTTGCCACCGAGTATCCATTCACCTTTCGGAGTAACCTTGGCCCGCTCACTGATGCGGCGTATAAACTCAGCCGTGGTCGTGGCGTCATTCAGCAGCACATCATCCAGTTGCTCTCCCCCACTGGCAAAGTGGACGTGCGCGTCATTAAATCCCGGTAGTACACGCCGACCGTGCGCATCAATCACCTGCGTCTGCGGCCCCCGCCACGCGGCCAGGTCCGCGTCGCTACCTACCGCCACAATGCGGTCGCCGATGACTGCCACGGCTTCCGCCTCTGGCATCGTCTTGTCCACTGTATAAATATGTGCATGCATAACAATCAGGTCTGCGGCAGGCGCTTGCGCAAGCACAGTCGGCAAAGACGCTAGCAATACTAGCGTAACAAGTACTAACTTAATTCTCATAGTTTCTCCGGCCATTAGTTTGTGGGGTATGTACCATCCCTGATGTAACGCACACGTGACTCTGGCGTGACGCGGACCTACTCGCTACGCTTGCCGCCATTTACTTGTGGCGTCGGCTTCCGCGCCGAAGCCCCCAACTGTCTTGGTGGCAGGCTCGTCCCAGATACTTTAGCGATTAGTAACTGGTAACGGGCCGCTACCTCTGTCCCCACTTAAGCTTAGTCCGCAGGGCGTCGAAAAAGTCATACTGTGAACGAAGTAGCTTCACCACCACCTCGCTCTTGCGGCAATAAATTCGGTCGCCATCCAGAATATGTGTACCTTCTTGACCATCAATACTCAAAAAGGAATCTTCTTTCCCCGCCCCGACAATAATCTCAATTTCCGCGGTATCTTTCACCACCAGCGGTCGGTGGGTCAGCGCATGCGGCGATACTGGAGTAATCACAAACGCATCCACATTTGGCATCAGCACCGGCCCTCCCGCTGCCAGCGAGTAGGCTGTCGAGCCCGTAGGCGTGGCAACAATCAAGCCATCCGCCTTATTACTGCAAACAAAAACCCCGTCTATATACAGGTCGAAACTGGCGAGCCGTGCAATCGAGGTCTTATTCACCACCACATCATTCAGCGCATCGAAGCTAGCGATAATGCGGCCCTCGCGCATCACTTCGCTATGGACCATCGAACGGCACTCCACCCGCGCATGCGCTTCGTCTATCGAACCCAGCGCCTCATACAGTCCGTTCAGCGGCACTTCCGTCAAAAATCCCAGCGTCCCCAGATTCACGCCCAGAATCGGGATGCCTCGCGGTGCCACCGACCGCGCAGCCGAGATCAACGTGCCGTCGCCCCCCAGCACAATCACAAAGCTCAGGTCATGGTCGCCCATTTTGTTGCGCGCCACCACCTTTGGCCACGCTACGTAGCTGGCCGTAATCTCGTCTACCACCACTTCATAGTGGTGGCTGCCCAGCCAACGCAGCAGTTCGGGTAATATGCGCGCCAGTTCGGGCTTGGCTGGCTTGGAGATCAAGCCGACCCGGCGAATTGGATGGTGCGGTTTGGAGGAATCGTTCATAGCGTCTTTATGCTGACACTGGATTGTACAGAAGCAGGCCAGCCTTGGGGTAAGAACGCTCCTCGCCAGCTCGTGCCATTCGAAAGCTCTATTGTCCCTATCCAACGCAAAACCATCGCCCTTCCACCTGTACGGAAACGAGGTGACGTGGCGATCTCCGAATACACCGTTAAAGGCAATGCACCCCAAAAATGTACGAATGTCTCACCTCGATTCTGCGGTGTTGCACAGCGCTTCATCGAGGGGGAAATGCACCTCTACTGTGTTCTTGGCTTTGCGAATGTCCATGGTTTTTGGTAGTTCGCACAAGATTTATCTCAAGGGTTGGTGGGTTTTGAAGGAATTCGATCACCGCACCACTCACCATGCCACGCCGTCGTACGCCCGGCTGAATCCCGCGCCTCTATGCGCTCATCCACGCAGACGTCACGCGATGTTCAAGTTGTTTACCCCAGAAAGTCGTGTTAACGATGTAGGCTGGGCTCTCGTGCTGGAGCGGCACTAAGTGGGCAACACTAGGGGGCGGCACTAACGGGGCGTCGCCAAGGGGGCCAAGCTAAGGGCCCCGCCCACAAGGCTTCACCTTCATTCCGCGCACCTTGCGAAATGAAGGTGCAAATGCAAAAACTAACCCTTGCGTTCCCGCTCTGTCTGGTTCTGTTGCAGATTCCCCATAAAGTGCGATTGCAGCAGTTGCGCGCAGCGCTCGCCGCACACCGGCATGGCTGCCTCTTCGGCAGCGAGTTGGGCATTCCACGGCGAAAGCGTCAACGACGGGATGCGTCGGCCATCAAACGACGCCCACATCATCCACCAACCGTCTTCCTTAATCATCGTCTGTTCACAGCCCGGTCCGGCACAACGATACAGAACACTCACAATGGTCCGCTCCCTGAAAGTAGTGAATTCTACAAGAGATTCCACGAAGTTGCAGCGTGCCGAATCCCCGCCAACATCCTCATGCTGCATCACGCCCCTGCCTACGGATACAGGAGGTAAGCCTTGCGCTTTTCCACAAAGGCCGCTAGTGCCTCACTCGCATCGTCCGCCATCCGCCGCGGATCATGGCCCGACCGCAGAGCCTCCAGCGCAGCAACATTCGCCAACAGCCCGTTCACCTTCTCCAGCTCAAACTGTTGCGGATACAACTTGTGCAGCGCCGCTGCCAACTCCAATCCTAGCTCGCCCGCATCCAGCGTCTCGCGGTCGAGCACCATTAGATTCACCCCTTCGCATGGCGTCCCCACGTAAGCGCTCGCCGTCGGCGTGAACGCCGTGGGCACAAACCGCACCCCGGCGATCAGCCTCGCGTTCAGGTATGCCGCCAACTGACGCCCGTTGATCCACGGCGCGCCCAGCACTTCAAACGGCGTTCCGGTGCCGCGCCCCACCGAGACGTTCGCCGCCTCCACCAGCGCCACACCCGGATACAAGATCACCTCATTCAGGGTCCGCAAATTGGGCGACGGCGGAATCCAAGCCACCCCCGTCGAATCAAACCAGTCACCGCGCTGCCAGCCTTCCATCGCCACCACGGTGAGCTTGGCACCAATCTTGCGCTCCGTGTTAAACATCCGCGCCAGCTCACCCAGCGTCATCCCATGCCGCACCGGCAGCGGATGATACGCCACAAAACTCGAAGTCTCCGCATCTGCGATCAGCCCCTGCACAGAAGCGCCGTTCAGCGGATTCGGCCGATCAAGCACAATCAGCTCGATCCCCGCCTGCGCGCACGCTTCCAGAAAATATCCCAGCGTCGTCTCATAGGTGTAAAAACGCACCCCCGCGTCTTGTAAATCAAATACCACTGCGTCGAGCCCGCGCAACACTTGCTGCGATGGCCTGCGCTGCGCATCGCTCGCGCCATACACGCTGTAAATCGGCACTCCCGTTAGGGCGTCCTTCGAATCACCAATCTTCTCCGTATCCAGTGCGCCCGTCGCACCATGCTCGGGGCTAAAGATGGCAGTGAGCGAAATCCCCGGCGCGTGCGCGAGCACATCCACCGTCCGCCGGCCTAGCGCGTCAACGCCCGTTTGATTGGTCAGAATTCCAATCCGCCGCGGATGCTGCCGGTCGGCATGGAGCTCGGCGAAGCCATGCTCCTGCAGCACATCAAGCCCCGTTTTCACCGCACCATTCCGTACCGTAACCCGCCGCCCGGCCACCGCTGTCTCGCTGTAGCCGGTGATGCCGCCCAGTCGCGCAGTGTCGGCAGCACTCTTCGCCTTCGCCTCCCCGCTCCGCGACAGCGCACTCCCCACCGCCGTCGCCACCTTCGTCCGCAGCGCCACCGCACTTCCCTTTTGCCCCGTGTGAATCGCATTGCTTAGCAGGACGATATAAGTCTTGGTTGCCGGATCAATCCACAGCGACGTCCCGGTAAAACCCGTGTGTCCGAACGAGCCAACCGGCAGCAGTTCTCCGCGATTGCTCGAAAATGGCGAATCAATATCCCAACCAAGTCCGCGCACCGCCACCGCATTCGCGGGCTGCTGCGGCGTCGTCATCTTCTGCACCGTCGCAGGACTTAGCAATTTGCCAGCGCGCGCTCTGCCCTCCAGCAGCGCCTGCGCGAAAATCGCCAGGTCGCCCGCCGTAGAAAACAGCCCGGCGTGTCCTGCCACTCCGCCCATTCGCCGCGCTGTGGGATCATGCACCACGCCTTGCAGCATGTGGCCAGATTCGTCGTTCTCCGTTGGGGCAGTCCCGCCTCGCCACCCGGCTGGCGGAGTGAATCGCGTCTGCTTCATCCCCTGCGGCGCAAAAATATTTCTCGCGCAGTATTCATCCAGCGGCATCCCACTCAGCTTTTCCACCAGAGCGCCCAGCACAATAAAGTTGATGTCGCTATAAACGAACTGCGCGCCGGGTGGCCGCACCAACTTCTCGGCAAACGCCAACCGGAACCCCGCATCCCTGCCCTGCCAAGGCTGCGTCAGGTCAAGGTCCTCGCGCAGGCCGGAGTAGTGAATCAGCAATTGCCGGATCGTTACGTCGTCTTTTTCGTTCTGCGCAAATTCCGGCAAATACTTTGCCACTGGATCATTCAAGCGAAACTTGCCTTGCTCGAATAACTGCATCACCGCCGTCGTTGTGGCCACCACCTTGGTAAGCGACGCCAGATCAAACACCGTGTCCACCGCCATCGGCGCTGGCACCGGCGTCAACGCCCGCTGCCCGTAAGCCTTGCGATATACCACCCGCCCGTTGTGGCCTACAACCAGCACCGCCCCCGGAATCTGATGCTCTGCAATCGCCTGGGCGATCACAGCATCCGCAGCGGCAAAATCAACCCGCGCTGGCGCAGATGCGCCCCCGCTGGCCGCGAAGCTCAGCGCAGCCAGCCCCATCAGCATCGCCACCAGCATCTTCTTCAGCAATCGCACACACGTTTTCACGGAATAGATCACGGCGCAATTCTAGAACATCCTTCCACCCGGGCCACATTCGCACCACCATCTTCCTCCCACCATGTTCCTCCCAAGTTGCTCCATCGGTGTCATCCTGAACGCAGTCAGCCAGATAGTCCGCCACGCAGCCAGCCATATAGTCAGCCGTAGCGCTCAAAGTCACGTCCCCACCACTCACCTTCGTCCTCTGCTATAAACACCACATGCCCCTGCCGCACCAACTGGCCTCCCAAGACCATACCTTCGCTGCCGCCTTTCGCATTCTGGAGGCCGCCGTCGCCACCCAGGCTTTCCCCGGCGCGGTCTGCGCCATCACTGCACACGGCAACCTTGTGGCCCTTCGCGGATTCCGTCACTTCACCTACCATCCTGATTCGCCCGCTGTGGAAGCCACAACTGTTTTCGACCTCGCGTCGCTCACCAAGCCGCTTGCCACTACGGCTGTGGCCATGCTCCTCTGCGACCGCAACCTTCTCAACCTCGCAACCCCGCTCTCCCACCTCCTGCCAGAGTTTCTATCAGCCGCCGCGCCCGACCCGCGCCGCGCATCCGTCACCTTGCATCACCTGCTCGCCCATTCCTCCGGTCTGCCCGCACATAAAAAGTTCTACCTCACCTGCCGCTCTCCTGAAGATATGTGGCAAGCGATCTTCGCAACTCCGCTGGAGCACATGCCGGGCCCCGCCCCGGTGTACAGCGACATCGGATTCATGCTCCTCGGCCTCGCGCTCCAACGCATCACTGGCGAACCACTCGACTTCTTTTGCGCGCATCAAGTCTTCACGCCGCTCGGCATGGAGCACACCGAGTTCCGGCCTGCCGCAGCCGCCAACCGCCTCCTCAATCCGGTCGAAACTATCGCTCCTACCGGCTACGCGCCCCTGCGGGAAAATCCCTTAGCTGAAAATGCCGAACTGCTGCTCCAAGGCATCGTCAATGACGGCAACTGTCGCGCCCTCGGCGGAGTCTCTGGCCATGCCGGCCTCTTCGCCCCCGCTGTAGACGTTGCCACATTCGCAGAATCCATGCTGCGCGCTTCCACCCAGTTCGCTCCGCTGTTTACGCCCGAAACTATCGCCCGCTTCACCACCCGCGAATCCGACCCACCCGGCACCAGTCGCACCCTCGGCTGGGACACGCCCACCCCGCCATCCTCCTCCGGACGACACTTCTCTGCGCGGGCCTTTGGGCATCTGGGCTATACCGGCACCTCGCTTTGGATTGACCCCGACCGCGAGCTTTCCGTCACTCTGCTGACCAATCGCACCATGCCGCTCGCCCCCGGCAATCCCCGCCCCAAATCAGACTTCGATGCCATCAAACGGATTCGCCCCGCCTTCCACGACGCCGTAGTCCAAGCGCTCGCGTAGCCGGGTGCAAGTAAGTCAAGCGATTTTCGCCGCGCACCCCATCCCAAGCGCACCGCGCACCCCATCCCAACCGCACCGCGCACCCCATCCCAAGCGCGCACTTTGCGCTTAGGGTGGGAATGCACACCCTCACCTGTGCCACAATCTCAACATGCCCTCAACGCCCGCCACCACCATCCGCTCCCTCAACACCGAGCGAGCCAACCCCAAGGCCACCGGCCTCGACCGCATGTCCGCGCTGCAAATCGCTCGCACCATCAATGCCGAGGACGCCACCGTCGCCGCAGCCGTCCAGCGTGCGCTGCCGCAGGTTGCCAAAGCGATTGACCTTATCGCCGCCGCCCTCGGCAATGGCGGACGGCTGATATATGTCGGCGCGGGCACCAGCGGACGCATCGCCGCGCTCGATGCCAGCGAGTGTCCGCCAACTTTTGGCACGGATGCGCGCCAGGTGCAATACGTGATTGCGGGCGGCGAGCAGGCACTCGGCCATGCCGTGGAGGCGAATGAAGATTCGCGCCCGCTTGGCGTCGCCGATCTAAAACGGCGCAAGCCCGGCCCGCGCGACGTTGTAGTAGGACTCGCAGCCAGCGGACGCACTCCCTACACCGTCGCAGCGCTGGAATTCGCCCGCCGCGCCGGTGCGAAAACTATCGCCGTTACCTGCAACCGCAAGTCACCACTGGCCACCGCCGCAGACGTCGCCATTGTGGCCGAAGTCGGCCCGGAAGTGCTGGCTGGCTCCAGCCGCATGAAGGCCGGTACCGCGCAAAAGATGGTGCTGAATATGCTCACCACCGGCGCCATGGCCCGCCTCGGCCGCATCTACAGCGACCCCAACAACCCAGCCGTAGGCAACCGCATGGTTTACGTCCACGCCAAAAACGCCAAACTCGTGGAACGCGCGCTGGGAATTCTGGAAGAAACCACCGGAGCCACCCGCGACCAAGCCGCCGCCGCCCTGCAATCCGCCGGACAGCAGGTACCCGTCGCGCTGGTGATGCTTAAGTTGAACCTGTCCGCCGCCGAAGCAAGAAAGCGTTTGAAGGTCGAGAAAGGTCACCTCCGTAACGCGTTAGCGAAGCAAAGCTAGTTTTGGCTCGTGTGGAGGCAGGTGCCTCGCCGATCCAATCGGAGCGAAGCTACGAAATTCTGCTATGTGCCCGCGGCAAGTCGCCGAGCGATACAGCCGGGCTTCCAGCCCGGCACGCATTGCGAATGCATGAGTGCCGGGTTCGCCGCGCGGGGCCAAACAATTCCCGAACGCTCGGCGCAATTAACAGGACAAATTTTCCAACGCGCGGAAAGAGCGCGATGAACCAACCGCAGTTATCTAAGCTCGCGGAATTGCAACCCTACTATAGTAATTTAATTAGCATACTTTTATTTTGGAAAGCCTTTCCGCGCGCTAAAATCTTGCACTGAAATCTCGCACAAAAATCTCGCGCTGCATCTAACGCTGAAATCTAGAAACCTTTAGCCGTCCTTTCAGCACTCAACTTCTGCCGCCACCCTGACCCGGCATTCCCGCGAGCGCACGGCGGCCATCCCTTCGAGCGCTTGGACTTCACGGTCTCCCTCGTGTGACCACAGCCATCTCGCCCACCTTGCCGCGCATAGCGAGCGCCATTTCCACACGCCCCGCATCTAAAATAAAGTTTTACCGGGCACTTTTTTCGCCCGCACCAGAAGTCTCCCCAAGGAAGCCCCTTTCATGGACAAATTTGTTATTCGCGGCGGGACGCCGCTCAACGGCACCATTCGCGTCAGCGGCGCGAAGAATTCTGCCCTGCCCTGCATGGCCGCCGCCATCCTCACCGAAGAACCCGTCATCCTCGAAAACATTCCGCAGGTGCGCGACATTGAAACTGAGCGCAAGTTGCTGGCCAGCATGGGTGCCGAGGTGGAACTCGGGTACGGACGCGCCCAGCATCGCACCACACTGTGCTGCCGCAATCTCGCCAAGTCTGAAGCCTCCTACGAGCTGGTCAAAACCATGCGCGCTTCTACGCTCGTGCTCGGCCCGCTCGTGGCCCGCACCGGCTCGGCGCGGGTCTCCATGCCCGGTGGCTGCGCCATCGGCGCGCGCCCCATTGATATGCACCTGAAGGGCCTTGAACTTCTCGGCGCAAAAATCACCGTCGAACATGGTTATGTAGAAGCCACCGCCGACCGCCTCCGCGGCGCGGAAATCGTCTTCGACAAGATCACCGTCACCGGCACTGAAGACCTGATGATGGCTGCCGTGCTGGCCGAGGGCCTAACCGTAATGGAAAATTGCGCCCGCGAACCCGAAGTCGTGGACCTCGCCAATCTACTCACAAAAATGGGCGCGAAAATCACCGGTGCGGGCACCTCCACACTCCGCATTCAGGGCGTGGAACAATTGCACGGTGCCAAGCATCGCATTATTCCTGACCGCATCGAGGCGGGTACCTTCATCGTCGCGGGCGCGGTCGCGGGCGGCAACCTCATTGTGGAAGATTGCGAGCCTGCGCATCTAGGCGCTCTGCTGCGCAAACTGCGAGAGGCCGGAGTCGAAGTCTCCGCCGCTGGCGACACCGTAGAAATCAGCAGCGGCGGCCAGCTTAAAGCCGCAGACATGTCCACAGAAGAGTATCCCGGCTTCCCCACCGACATGCAGGCACAATACATGGCGCTAGCCACCCAAGCCGAAGGCGCCAGTGTAATCACCGAGAATATTTTCGAAAACCGCTTTATGCACGTCAGCGAACTGGTCCGCATGGGCGCGGACATCAAGATTGAAGGCCGCCGCGCCATCGTGCGCGGCAAGACTCCCCTGAGCGGCGCACCTGTGCTCGCCAGCGACCTGCGCGCCTCTGCCTCGCTTGTCATCGCCGCCCTAGTAGCCGACGGCGAAACCATCATAGACCGCGTTTACCACATGGACCGCGGCTACGAAAATATCGAAGAAAAGCTGCGCGGCGTAGGCGCGCAGATTCGCCGCGTCGGGGATCTAATACCGAAGCGGTAGTAAACGGAATATTACTTCCGAAAGTAATGCGGACGGAGGAGACACAATGGCAGCAGAAGAAGAAGAGAGACTCAGCGCGATGTCGGAGTTATCAGTTCTTTTGGGACATTACGCCCGCGGGAACAACGACAACGACACTCGTAACCGGATAATTCAGCAATTGGAAAAGCTTGGGATAATTGTGCCGAAGGCTCCTGACAATTCATGAGGCTTCGAAACGCAGCCGCGATTCGCATCGCGGCCCTTCACAGTCCTAACGGAGCCCTCCCCACCACCAAGGTCAGGACAAAGGAGAGTGGGTCATTCGCTGCCGGAAACATCCCGGTAGAAATGCCGCACGCCGTTTGGTGTAAAGTCCGAATCCACTAGTCCAGCTTGAACTCGTTTCAGCAGTTCGCATGATGTGGGTTCTTTCTTCACGAATACTCCCGAGGCCAGTGCGTCCTCGATATCGTCCACCGAGCGAACCCGAGCGAACGAGTAGGCAACCACTGACTCGTGACGGACGAACGGATGGTCACCGGGTTGCAGTATCACGAGAGTCTCCGATCGCAAGCGCCTGAACGTGACGCTCACCGTAACGACCTCGCCCTGGCTAGGGGAAGTGACTACAATCCATAAGTGGAGATCCCGATCTTCGTCGTCACCAGCAAGGAACGCGTCCCCGCACTCAAGCATAAAGTCGAGCCAGTCGATCCTCCGCGGTCCGCATTGCATGCAGCTCTTTCACAGTCGCACGAATGTCAGCCTCGTCCCTTCCTGCGGCCCTGAGGATGTCGCGGATTTCAATTGGAGTCGAACTGCCGTGAGGATCTTGCCATTCCGGCAGGGTATGAACGTAATCTACAATCTTCCAGCGATCCATGTGTCCGAACTGATCAAATATGCTTCCCATCAACCTTTCTTCGGCGCGGGAAAGCAGGTCGGTGTCTGTCGGCTTCAACAGCTTTACTTCGTGTTGACCTAACGGCGCAGAGATATACTTATCCCATATCGGCTTGTGCCGATCCTCTACCACCAGGCTGTAGATGTTGCTGACCACGGGGCCGTTGTCCATTGATACGTACCGGTCGGTCGTCACGGGAATGCCCCACTCGACGAGCGCTTGCCGGTCGGTCAGGTACAGAAGCTTGATGAGCTTCATGTAGCTCATGGGCGCATCGCGAAGGGCAAGGAAGAAGCCCGCGGCTTGCGTCGCCTTCGCCTCGCTAAATCTCAATGCCATTTGAACTCTCCGTTGCGATCCACCATTCACTCCGCTAAGACAATTATGCCATTATCGGCAACACCGTCACACGTTCCTAGCGTAACGCAGTGCGAAAGGGCCGCGATTTTCATCGCGGCCCTTCGCTTTTGCACTAAACCACTTTCAGCGTTCGCAGCACCTACCGCCGCGGTCCGCCGCGACCGCCACCGCCGCCGGGACGGCCTCCACGGCCACCACCAGGACGGCCTCCACGGCCACCGGGACGCCCGCCGCCCGCAGGACGCGCAGGACGATCGCCTTCGGCTACCGGTGCCCCATCGCCATCTACGCGATTGAAGTTCGGCTCGTCGTCGTCAAACTCCGCGCCGCCTTCCAGCACTACGCCGCCACCAGAAGTGAACTCGTCATCACCATGACCGTGGCCTTCGCCACCCTCGGCTCCGCCGCCTTCGCCTTCCATCTTGGCGCGCTGTTCCTTCAGAATCGCCTTGCGGCTCAGCTTGATGCGGTTGCCTTCTACCGCCAGCACCTTCACCAAAACCTGGTCGCCTTCATTCAGCTCGTCGGCAACATCTTTCACGCGATGCTCGGCAATTTCGCTGATGTGCAGCAGACCGTCAGTGCCGGGGATGATCTCCACAAACGCGCCGAACTCGGCGATGCGTGTGACCTTGCCCAGATACGTCTTGCCCACTTCGGCCGTGGCGCAAATGTCTCCGATCATCTTCAGCGCCTTCTTGGCCGCTTCCTGATCGCTTGACGCCACATTCACCTTGCCGGAGTCTTCCACATCAATCTTCACGCCCGTCTGCTCGACGATGCTCTTGATTACCTTGCCGCCCGGGCCGATCAGGTCGCGAATCTTATCCGGCGGAATCTGGATGGTGTAGAAGCGCGGTGCATAGTCACTCATCGTGGCGTTGGCACTGCTGATGACGGCATTCATCTTGTCCAGAATGAACAAGCGTCCGCGCTTGGCTTGCGCCAGCGCTTCCGCCATAATGGCCGACGTGATGCCGGTAACTTTAATGTCCATCTGCAGCGCGGTAATGCCTTCTGCTGTGCCGGCAACCTTAAAGTCCATGTCGCCGTAATGGTCTTCTGCGCCTGCAATGTCGGTCAGAATGGCATATTTATCGCCTTCCTTCACCAGGCCCATCGCCACGCCCGCTACGGGAGCCTTCAACGGCACACCCGCATCCATCAGCGAGAGTGAACCGCCGCAGATCGCGGCCATCGAGGACGAACCGTTCGATTCCAGCGTGTCAGACACCACCCGCATGGCGTAAGGCCAGGTTTCCACCGGAGGCAGAACTGCCGTGAGCGCGCGCTCGGCCAGCATTCCGTGACCGATTTCGCGACGGCCAACGCCCGTCATGCGGCCCACCTCGCCCACCGAAAACGGCGGGAAGTTGTAGTGCAGCATAAAGCGCTTCTTGGCTTCGCCTTCAAACACTTCCATGCGTTGCATGTCGTCCGAGGTACCCAGCGTGGTGGTCACCATTGCCTGCGTCTCGCCGCGCGTGAAAATGGCCGAACCATGCGGACGCGGCAACACGCCCGTCTCAATCCAAATCGGGCGAATCTGCTCGAAATCGCGCGCATCCGGACGGCGGCGATGCTCGAGTACCTGCTCGCGGAAGATGTTTTCGCGCAAAGTTTCGTAATAGGTGTTCAGCTTCGGCTTCGCCGTAGCATCCTCGGCTGGCAACGCTGCCACCAATTCCTTCTTCAGTTGCTTCACCAAGTCATAGCTCTCAGCCTTGGGATGCTTCGCCGTATCCAGCGCATCGGCCAGACGCTCGCCAGCCGTGTGCTTCAGCGTCTCGTAATAGGCCTGGTCAAACTCCGGCGGAGTGACCTTACGCTTGGCCTTCCCGGTGCGTGCGCACAGGTCGGCAATGCCAGCACAAATCTTCTTCACTTCGCTGTGGCCAAACTCAATCGCAGCCAGCACCGTCTCTTCAGAAACTTGCTTGGCACCCGCTTCCACCATCATGATGGCGTCCGCCGTACCGACAACCACAATGTTCAGGTCGCCTTCACGGACTTGAGTGTAGGTCGGGTTCACAATGAAGTTGCCATCCACGCGGCCCACGCGCACTGCGCCCACTGGGCCACCAAATGGAATATCTGAGAGCGACAGCGCGGCCGAAGCAGCGTTGATGCCGATCACGTCCGGATCATTCTCGGTGTCAGCCGACATCACCAGCACGATCACTTGCGTCTCGCAACGGAAACCTTCCGGAAACAAGGGGCGAATCGGGCGGTCAATCACGCGGCAGGTAAGCGTCTCCCGTTCACTGGGGCGGCCTTCCCGCTTAATAAAGCCACCGGGGATGCGGCCACCCGCATAGAAATATTCGCGGTAGTCCACAGTCAGGGGGAAGAAGTCAATGCCTTCCCGCGGTTCTTGATTTGATACGGCAGTCGCTAATACGACGGTCTCGCCCACGCGGACGACGGCGGAGCCATGCGCCTGCTTGGCCAGCTTACCGGTCTCAATATTGAGGGACTTGCCCCCGGTCAATTCGACATTCACTGTCTGTACGTTCATTCGATTTCCTTTTTGTTGGAGTCCGTGGAGTCCATTGAATCCATGGGGGAGCACTGCGGGCGGGCAACGGGGCTGGCGCTGGAAAAGACGGAATAGAGGCGAAAGCTTGCTGCGCGAAACCTCGCGATCAACTTGCTGGTTGTGCTGGGATTGATGACTCGTCTCAAGCCGGCGGAGACACTCTCCGCAGTTCCCTTCCTTGGGGCTGACGCCGGCAACGGCCGGTCTTCAGCCAAGCCCACTTCGGCCACCATAAAAGCCGAAAGGCACCCGCAAGTGCTACTTGCGGATGCCTAGCTTGTGAATTACCGTCTGGTAACGCTCTGAATCGTGAGACTTGAGATAATCGAGCAGGCGGCGACGCTTGCTCACCAGCATCAGTAGGCCGCGGCGCGAGCCGTGATCCTTCTGGTGCGACTTGAAATGATCCGTTAACTGGCCGATCCGCTCACTCAGAATGGCAATCTGTACTTCCGGGCTGCCCGTGTCCGTGGTGTGAGTCTGGTACTGGCCAATCACAGACTGCTTTTGTTCTTTGGCTAACACTAGAGTTGATGCGCTCCTGCTCTTCGTTTTGCTTCCCTTGTCTACAGTTTCCCGTATCGTGTTCTAGAGTAACACGTTATTCCTCACCGGGGCAATGCAGAAATCAGCGCGCTCAGCGGAAAACCGCCCCCATCCGTAAACCCCACGGTGCCCCACCCGCAACCCAAACCCTTCGCGGCTTCTAGGATGGGTTCGCCCGGTGGCTACCTTCCCCCTTAGTGATTCTCATTGGTTCGCATTTAGCGGTTCGCATTTAGCGGGTCGCATTTAGCGTAGTCGAAAAACCCCCAACACCGCCTCACCCCAACCACCCGCTATCCTCCGCCCCCACTATTCGCTCTTCCATCTCTCATTTTGCTAGTATGCTGATTTGGCAGCAGATTGCAACCTGTGGCCTGTGCCACACCTAACTGCCGCCTTTGCAATGCCATGCAATCCGTTTTCGTGCAGCACCCGTACCTGTTATGAGAGTTGATGAATTGCCCAATGCCGAGAGCCCCCAGATGACAGACGCTGCCATCGTTGCTGGCATTCGCAGCGGAGACGAGTCATCGCTGGCTCAGCTCTACGACCGCTACTCGCGCGTGGTCTATTCCGTCGCCCTCCGGGTCATCGGAGATACCGGCCTCGCCGAAGACATTTTGCAGGAGATTTTCTTGCAGCTGTGGCGCAATCCCGGCTCGTTTGACGCCAACCGGGGCAATTTGGCTCCGTGGCTGAGCGTCATCGCCCGCAATCGTGCGATTGACGCCATCCGCAAGCGCAAACCGCAGGATGATATTGAGGACGTTGTGCTTTCGGTGACCGTGAACATGGAAGCAGAAACCGACCGCAAACGGGCGGCTGAAAAGGTTCGGGCTGCACTGGCCAACATGCCTCCAGCACAGAAAGTCGCGCTGGAACTGGCCTATTTTGAAGGAATGAGCCACACGGAAATCGCCGCAAAGACCGGCCAACCGCTCGGCACTATTAAGACAAGGATTCGCACCGGGCTGATTTCGCTCCGCGGCGTACTCGCAACCTAACCGACATCATGACGGCACATCCACAATTCGCGGACGATCTGGCCCTACACTCGCTGGACTTGCTGGAAGGCTCCGAGCTTTCCGCCCTGCAGCAGCATCTGGCCGCCTGCGCAGACTGTTGCGCCGAGTTGGCGCAGTTGCGCTCCGACGCCGCCCTGCTTGCCCTTGGCATCCAGCAGATTGCCCCCCCCGCGCATGCCAAACAGCGTCTGATGGATGCCGTGCGCGGATCAGCGGCCCCGTCCGCCCTTGCTACCCCGCCGACTGCCCTGCCGACTACCCTGCCGAACGCCCTGCCCAAGATCGAGCAAAGCTTTACTGAGCCGATCCCCATGCCGCTGCATGGCAACATCCTGCCCGTGCGCGATCCCCGGCCCACCCGGCCCACCCGGCCCACCCGGCCCACATGGTTCAGCGCTGCTGGCTGGCTCGCCGCCGCCGCACTACTGGTGGTGAGTGGCCTCACTTGGACCCAGAACAGCCGTTTGCGCCAGAATCTGGAAACCGCTGCCGACCAAGCCACGCAGCAGCAAGTGCGGCTGCATCAAGCCGAGCAACTGGTCAGCGTCCTCACCGCGCCCGACGCCGTTCGAGCCACCCTCGCTTCCACCAAGTCCAAGCCCGAGCCGCAAGGCAAAGCCTTCTACCGCAGCGGCGGCGGACAGCTCGTCTTTGTCGCCAGCAACATGCCTTCACTCCCGCCCAATAAGGCATTCGAGTTGTGGCTCATTCCCGACAAGGGCATCCCCATGAACGCAGGCGTCTTTAAGACCGACGCGCGTGGCAACGGTACCCTTGTCCGCACAGACTTGCCCGCAGGCGTTACGGCCAAAGCCTTCGCCATTACCGTGGAAGACGCCGCTGGCTCGCCCACCCCCACCACTCCAATCATGATTCTCGGTGCCGCCGGAATTTAGCTGGACTTCAAAAGGACTTTAACCGGACTTCAGCCCGGCGTGCACCCTCGGTGCCCCAGCCTCGCGGCTTTGCACTTTCGGTGCCAGCGAGGCACGTCCACTCTCTCGCACTAGTTCGGCAAGTTCTCCGGCAACAACTCAATCTTCCACGAAGGATGCGGTAAACGCTCCTTCAGCCCCGGCAGCGGCTCCAGTTTTTCGTGCGGCTCGCTCTGGTACCAAAACGCCACGCTGGTAAACTCATCACTCCGCCGATTGGCATGGCCATGCTCAATCCCCGCCCGCAGCGACTTATCAAAGTACACTGGATCTTGTACATGGAACCGGTACATCGCATGTACACCCGTCCAGTCCCGGTTGCCCTTCACCGTGTATCCAATCATCGGATAGTGAAACTCCTGCTGGAACATCCACGCGTTGTTAAAGTAATCCTCCAGACCAGTTCCGTTAATCGAAGGCGGCGAACTCGCGCCATCCACAAAGAACATATCGTCACCCTCACCCCACCATCCCGTCGAGTGCCCCTGAATCGAAAGGATTGTCCCCACATACTGCCCCTTGCCCGTCGCGTGCATAAACTGATAGTTATTCAGCCCATCTAAGTTCACGCCCTTGCTCTCGCTGTCTGGCACCGCACGCGTCACTTCCCGCCGCCACTGCACATGGAAGCGCCCCTTGTTCGCCACCCGCGCCCCATCATCATATTGCTGGTAGTCCACGTGATAATAAAAATTGTCCACATCCTTCTCGCCATCGTTGCTCAGCGTGATCCGCGCACCCTTGCTGTACGGCATCTCCCAGTAACAATTCATCGCGCGATCTTGTACCGTAATTGGCAGCGATTGCCATGACTGGTACTTCTGCCCATAGTGGCCGCCAGCAATGTCTTCGAACTCAAACCCCGTGCCAAAGAAGTCACCAATCGGCACTTCCACGCTCGGGTCGGCCTCGCCATCCCAATACATCCGCAGCACCAACTCCCGCAGATGCGTCGGACTCGCGGAATTGATCGTCACCCAAATGTGCCGCACCGACCCCGCGCCGCTCATCTCGGCCAGCGTCACCGTCGCCCCTGCCTTCACCTGCAGAAAGTCCGCATTCCCCCCGCTCTTGTCCCAACTGGCAATTCGCTTGGACTTTATCCCTGACTCAAGGTCTGCCATGTGGCCTAGCGCGTCAGCACCTTGCGCGAAAGCAGCAGCGCTAACTAAGGACGTAGACCCCAGCAGGAACACCAAAAGCAGTGGCCGGAACCGTGCAACAATGCGTTTCATTAGATTCTCCATACCGCGCCCACAAACCCGCAAGCCGCAGCACTGGCAATCTATCACGAAGCCGGACTCGTGAACCGTTTCACCCCAAGTCGAGTCAGCAAACCGCGGCAAAGCCAGCGCACCCGAGCGACCCCTATCTTTCCGCCCAGCGCTCTATCCGATCATCCTGCGCGCAGCATTTTGTCATCCTGAGCGAAGCGAAGGACCCCTACCCGGCACCTCACTAGCTGTCATCCTGCGCGCAGCGTTTTGTCATCCTGAGCGCAGCGAAGGACC
>JANXUR010000056.1 GCA_025356095.1 Acidobacteriaceae bacterium
GGAAAACGACACCGCAACCACGAGAGCAGTTAGAGGTTCCGCCCCCTTCGCCAGTGGCGCCAAAGAGGGCACCGCTGTGGCTGTCGTAAAGCAGATCAGTCGTGGGAACAGAACCGTCATTGCCGCCGGTGAAGTTATAGATGATCTGGTAGGTCCACGCGCCACCGGCCGCGGCGGGTGGTGACAACTCGTATACCGTGCCGAAGTTGTAGGCTCCGCCGGACTGCGTCACACCGAACAGGTTGCCAGCAGCGTCGGCGGTGAGGGCGCTGTTGGGATTCGCCCCATCCGGCTGGCCGGTAAAGACGTGCAGCAAAGTTTCGGTTCCGGCCAGCGCGGGGCGGGCGGTGCCCAGCGTCAGAGTGGCCAGCAGCAGAGCAAGATAAATCGGGGCGGCGAACGGGCGGAAGCAGCGCTTCATGGTGATACCTCACAGAACAGGTTTAGCCGCGCAGCGGGCGCGCGGGCGTTGCGGTTTGAACCCTCCGGCTGCGGGGCCTGCGCAATGTTGGCCAAGGTTCGGGTCGCCGGGTCTGGCCGGGGAAGCCGGATGCTCACAAGCAGGGTACACCGGCAGACGAGGACGCGTCACAGAAAAGTGCGGGGAGAATGGTCGCGCGGTTTGGGCAGAGGGGAGGGCGAGGGGGGCTGGGTAGGAATTTTTCGACTGCGCGCGGGCATCGTGGGCGCCGCCCGTGCGCCGCGCAGGATGACACCGGAAACCCTTAGCGTGCCCGCCCCGCTGCTACAATCATGTTTATGTCCCAAGCAGTTCAGGCGATTACGCGCACCCCTGCTGAGGTGGTGCGGATGTTTCCGATCTCGCAGAGTCCCAATGGCATTTGCTACGCCTCGGTGGGGCCACTCACCATGCCGGAGGGAGATCTGGAGCGATTGGTAGCAGCCGTACCGGTTCCCGTGGCGGCTGCGCTGGCGCGCAAAGCATACTACTTCGTCCCGCTGGCGGTCAGTCAAGATGACGAAACCCTCATCGCCGACCGCTACGATATTGCGCTGAGCGACAATGCCGTCTGCCACCGCGACTACAACTCGGGCGACTCGCAGTGCGTGTTCATTTCCACCCGGCTGATGGAAGATAAATTTGCCGTGGCGTTCGAGTTTTACATCAACGTGGGTCACGCGCTGGTGGAGCGTGCTGGCATACCGCAGCAGTTTATTGATGTGGTGTGGAACCAGGCAACGGCGGGGGTGAGGGGCGAGACCTCCATTGATGCCTATGAATCACGCAAGCTGGCCACGTCGCCGCATGGCGATGCCGAACGCGCCAAGAACGAGTACATGAACGCAGCGTTTGCCGACGGGATCAGCATTTACATGCTTTCCATGTACCTAGACGTGGATTACCACGACTTGAAGGAGCGCGACTATCCGCTGCTGGCGCCGGGAGCGATGTCTGAGCGACTAAGGCTGATTGCGGAATTGTTTCCGCCGCCGACCGGGTTCGCGTTCAACATTTTTTACAAACGGAAGTAGAAGCGAAATGGCGCCACGCCCCTACCATGCCCATCACCGTTCGTTCGTTCGCCAAGATCAATCTCGGGTTACGCATTGGGGCGCTGCGGGCGGACCGCTTTCATGAACTGCGAACGATTTATCAGACAATCGGGCTCCACGACCGGATCACAGTAGATGTAGTCCGCGGATCGGGCATACAGATTGTTTGCGCCGACGAGCGCGTCCCGAAGGACTCCTCGAATACCTGCTGGAGGATTGCCGAACGGACGATGGCCGCAGTGAAGCGGCGCGGGCGGGTGGTGGTGACCATCCATAAGTTTTTACCGGTGCAGGGCGGCCTTGGAGGGGCGTCGGGCAACGCCGTCGCCACGATGCGGGCGCTGGAACTGGTTACGGGTCAGTCACTTAGCCCTGCAAAGCGGCTGGCGATCGCGGCTGAAGTTGGCTCAGATCTGCCGCTGTTTGTGGTTGGTGGCACTTCGCTCGGCGTGGGCCATGGCGAGGAGGTCTACCCCTTGGCGGAGTTGCCATCGGTGTATTGTTTGGTTGCGCTGCCCAAGGTGGGAGTTTCAACGCCCAAAGCTTTTGCGGACTGGGATGCGCGGCTGGCGAGGGCGGGTTCAACGGCGGGTACAACGGCGGGTAGACAGTCAAGTTTGACGCTGGCGGCTCAGCCCGCTATACTAAAAGAGTTTTGTGGCCACTACTTGACGTTGCTGTCAGAGTGGTCTGGTGGGGACTCCTTGAACGGGAAGCCCACCTCCGGTGTTCCCATCCGCAGGGTTGGGGACCGAGCCGAGACGCTGCTTCTCGCACTCGACCGAACTGGGATTGATGGAATCGTCAACGACTTCGAAAAGGTCGTCTTTCCTCAACATCCCGAACTGAAGAAGGTGAAGCTCGCATTATTGCGCGCGGGCGCGTTGTATGCGTCGCTTTCTGGTTCCGGGTCTGCCCTATTTGGCTTGTTTGCTGATGGAGATTCAGCGCGCGCCGCAGCCGAAAAACTGCGTGGCATCGGCGTGGAGGCGCGTTTAACGCGCACCTTGACCCGGCGGCAGTACGGCAAGCGATTGCTGGTGGCGGATGCAGGCAAAAAGTGGAACGCCCCAAGGTGAGGGCAGGCAGCACAGTGCGAGCAGAATCGCCGCCCTGTTAAAATCATGGCAGTCCACACCGAATGTTGGGCGGTCGACTAATGGTAGGTCAAGTGCCTTTGACGCACTTTGTCTAGGTTCGAATCCTAGCCGCCCAGCCAAGTTTTGCCGGATGATGTTGTCGTACCAATGTTGATGTTGTTGTAGCGATGTTAGTAGCAGCAGTAGCGGGACGCAGTACACCTGCCGGAATCGCCCGCCGGCCGGGAAAGATACTCGAGCGAAGAGCAAAACAGCCTATGCCCGGTATTAAAACTGGTACGTCCGAGGAAGTTCCGTCCGCGCTGCACGTCGCGGGAGAAGCCGTAGCCACCTTAACCGGGTCTGCCCTTTCTGCAGGCGACGAAAAGAAGCCTGCGGACAAAGCTGAGAAAGCAGACAAGGCAGACAAAGCAGACAAGGCAGACAAAGCCGAGAAGGCCGGAGACAAAGCCGCGGAAAAGTCGAGTGAGCGCAAGTCGCAGGCGCGCCCGCATGACCGCTTCAAGATTTTTTCCGGCTCAGCCAATATGGCGCTAGCGGATGAAGTTTGTGCGTTTCTGGGTTTGCCGCGCGGTCAGGCGGATTTACGGCGCTTTGCTGATGGCGAGTGCTACATCCAGATTCTGGAAAATGTCCGGGGCTCTGATGTCTTCGTGATCCAGCCGACATGCCGTCCGGTGGATTCGAACCTGATGGAGCTGATGCTGATGATTGACGCGCTGAAGCGCGCCTCAGCCCGGCGAATCACAACGGTGATTCCGTATTACGGTTACGCCCGGCAAGATCGTAAAGATAAGCCGAGGGTGCCGATCAGTTCTAAGCTGGTGGCCGATTTGCTGACCACCGCGGGTGCAAACCGTGCCTTGGTTGTGGACTTGCACACCCCGCAATTGCAAGGGTTTTTTGATATTCCGGTGGACCATTTGTTTGCGTCCCCGGTGCTGGTGGATCACTTCCGGAAGTTGAAGTTGCCGGATTTAACCGTGGTTTCGCCGGATGCCGGTGGCGTGGAGCGTGCTCGCTTCTTTGCCAAGAAGATGGAAGCCGCGCTGGCGATTGTAGATAAGCGTCGCACCGATATGAATGTGGCCGAGGTAATGAACGTAATCGGCGACGTGCGCGGCCGGACGTGCTTGATTTTGGACGATTTGATTGACACTGCGGGAACGCTGGTGAAAACAGCGCAAGCGCTGATGGATAACGGAGCCATGCAGGTGTTTGCCTGCGCTTCTCACGCGGTGCTAAGCGGCGAAGCCGTGGAACGAATTCGTAATTCGCCACTCACGCAAGTGGTGGTGACTAATACGATTCCGCTGACCGAAGCAGGAAAAGCGGAACCGAAGATTAAAGTTCTTTCGATCGCGGGACTCGTGGGACGGGCGATTCAGTCCATCCACGAAGAAACCTCGGTCAGCAAATTGTTCCTGTAGGAACGAAAGTAAGGATACCGAAGTTATGGCAAACACTGTTCTGGAAGCAACTGGGCGCGAAGCCGCCGATAAGAATGCAGCCAAGCGTCTGCGCCGCACGGGTCTCATTCCGGCGGTGCTTTACGGCGCGGGCAAACCCTCCGTGCCGGTTACAGTTGACCCCAAAAAGGTCAACAAGATTCTGTACTCGGATTCGGGCCACAACACCATTTTTGATGTCTCGCTGAACGGCGAACAGACCAAAGCCATGATCGTGGATTGGCAGCACGAGCCCATTAAGGGCGGGTTGATGCATATTGACCTGTTGCGCATCGCCATGGATAAGAAGCTCAAGGTTAAGGTGCCCATCCTGTTGAAGGGCGATGCCGTGGGCGTGAAGCAGGGCGGCGGCATGCTGGAGCATCTGTTGCGGGAAGTGGAAGTGGAGTGCTTGCCAGACGACATCCCCGGTCACATTGATCTGGACGTAACTACGCTCGCCTTTGGCGGCGTGCTGCGCGTCAGCGATCTGCCGCATGGCGACAAGCTCACCTTTTTGACCGATGCCGACCAAGGCGTCGCCCACGTAGTTGCGGTGAAGGAACATGCCACCGCGGCGGCGACTCCGGAGGCCGGTGCCGTGGCGGCCGAGCCGGAAGTGGCGAAGAAGGGCAAAGTGGAGCCTGCGGCTGACGCCAAGAAGGCCGACGACAAGAAGAAGTAGCGATCGTGAAGCTGATGATCGGGCTGGGCAATCCGGGCGCCGAGTATCAGTGGACGCCGCACAATCTGGGCTTTCTCACCGTAGACCGCCTTGCCGGTCGCTGCGGAGTGGAAGTC
This sequence comes from Acidobacteriaceae bacterium, assembly GCA_025356095.1. Classification (GTDB taxonomy): domain Bacteria; phylum Acidobacteriota; class Terriglobia; order Terriglobales; family Acidobacteriaceae; genus JANXUR01. The sequence continues at coordinate 4,865 of JANXUR010000056.1, forward strand.
CGCAACCGGCATTGCCGGGCATTAACGGCGCGGACGGTGTTCGGCGGGCAGGAGGTTTTGCTCGCCAAGCCGGAAACGTTTATGAACCTGAGTGGCACCGCCGTACGCGAGCTGCTCTTGAAGTACGAAGCGACACCAGCGGACTTGATCGTGATCTACGACGAGCTTGACTTGCCGCTGGGCGCACTAAAGATTAAGGAGCGCGGAGGGGCGGCTGGCCACAACGGCATGATCTCCGTGATTCAGGCGACGGGAACCAACGAGGTGCTGCGGCTGCGGATGGGCATTCATCCCGGGCACCAGCTTTCCTCGGGTGCGGATTACGTGCTGACTCCCTTCCGCCGTTCGCAGATGGATGATTTAGGCCAGTGGCTGGATACCGCGTCCGATGCTGTGGAAAGCATTTTGCGCGAAGGCACAGCCGCAGCGATGAGCCGATTTAACCGCAAGGCGGAAGAAACCGCCGAGTGACGCGGGATTGATTTAGCACCAAGCTGGAACGACCGAGATTGGCAGCACGAAGTTAGAAACGAGGATGCAATGCGCAACTATGAAGTGATGTTCATCGTCCGGCCTGATGTGGTGGATGAAGATTTGGATAAGCTGATTGAGACCATGTCCGGCCACGCCACCACCGCCGGAGCTACGGTAAAGAATTCCGAGAAGCTGGGCAAACGCCATCTGGCCTATTCGGTCAAAGGCTTCCATGACGGCTCTTACGTGCTGCTCCACTTGGAGAGCGAAGGCCCGGCGATTCACGAACTGGAGCGCCGCATGCGTGTAGCCGAGCCGGTCATCAAGTTCCTCACCATCCGCATGGATGAAGAGATGAAGAAGCTGCACAAGCACGAGGCGATGCGCGCGCAGCGTGCGGCCCATGCGGCCAGCAAGCTGCCAGCAGAAGTGGCAGCGCCTGCTCCGGTTGCCGTAGAAGAAGTAGCGGCTCCGGTTGCGGCTCCAGTGGTGGCTCCAGTGGTGGCTCCGGTAGCAGAAGTGGCAGCGCCAGCGCCAGACGAAGTGCCCGCGCCCGCTGTTTAAGTTTACGCTTTCACCATTTGGGCTAACCAACTGGGTCACGAACGTTTTCACGAACTTTGTTTTGACGAACTTCAGGAGAAGTGATGGCAGACGAAACAGTACAACGTAGTGCACCAGCCCCCCGCACTGACCGTAGTGACCGGCCGGCTGGCGATCGCCCGTCTTATGGCGGCTCGCGTGAAGGTGGCGGCGGCCCCCGTGGTCCCCGTCCCCAAGGCGGCCCCGGCGGTGGTGGTGGCCGCGAAGGCGGACGCAAGTTCTTCCGCCGCAAAAAGCAATGCAAGTTCTGCGTGGAAAAGATTCCCGCGATTAACTACAAAGACGTCAAGGTGCTGCAGGGCTTTGTCGCCATTGAGAGTGGCAAGATTGTGCCCCGCCGCCTCAGCGGCGTGTGCACCCGCCACCAGCGCGGACTGACTACGGCCATCAAGCAGGCCCGCAACATCGCCCTGCTGCCGTTCAGCAGTCGCCACAAATAGGAAGAAGCAGTCGCCTGTCTCAGGTCTCAAGTCGCCAAGGTCAGGTGACTGGTTCGCTCCGCGAGCCGCAACTTGAGACTTGCGACTGGTGACGGGCGACTCACTCCGCCGGCACCGCAGGCGCACATAAAAAGATTCGATTGGAGCTGCACCATGGAAGTGATTCTGAAGGAAGATGTAGAGAAATTGGGTTCGCGCGGCGACGTGGTCAAGGTCGCCGACGGCTACGGGCGCAACTTCTTGCTGCCCCGCCGCCTGGCCATTCAGGCCACCGCTGCCAACAAGGCCGTGATTGAGCAGATGAAGTCCGCTTCCGTCCGCCGTTACGCCAAAGAGAAGTCGCAGGCCGAAGAACTGGCGACGCAGGTCAACGCCGTGGCCCTCACCTTTACCCGCTTGGCTGGCGAAGGCGACCACCTGTTTGGGTCGGTTACCTCGTCTGACATCAGCGCCGAGCTCGACAAGCTGGGCTTTACCGCCGTGGATCGCCGCAAGATTCAGTTGCCCGAGCCGCTGAAGTCCATCGGCGAGTACACTGTCCCCATCCGCCTCCATCGCGACGTCACAGCCCACATCAAGGTGACCGTCGCCAAGGAAGCGGGCGCCGACGCCGCTGCCCCAGACCAAGCCAAGGCCGAGTAGCTTCCGCGCCCACGCGGCGCATCACCGCACAATAGAAAGGCCGGAGGGATTCCCTCCGGCCTTTTCTGTTTTCGCCCGGCCTCGCCCTACTTCGCCTTGCGGAAGAAGCCATGATAGCCGGTCGAATCTATGTAGTAGCCGGTAATCTGCCCGAGACCATTGATCGCCATAGCGTACGTTGAACCGGGGTAGGCAGCAGCGTCAAAGGTGGTAAGCACGCCGCTCTTACTTCTGGTGAAGCCATGGTCGTTGGTTGCGTCTGTGTACCACCCGGTTGTCGTCCCACTGTTGTTCATGCCGTGAACGAAGGTGTAGCTAGCACTCGGCCCGTCCACTTGGGTGGTTACTCCGACGCTGTCGCGCACGAAGCCGTGAATCGCCAGCGTTGCATCCTGAAACCAGCCCGCCACCGTGCCGTTGTCATTGATGGCCACCGGTTGCGTGCCGTTGTTCCAGCCGCCACCCACGCCGGGAGGATCGAACAGGCTGAAATGCCCGTTCAAGTAGCGAATGAAGCCATGATACAACCCAGAATTGTCGGTCCGGTAACGGCCCACGATCCGTCCAGTTGAGTTGATTGCGCTTGCAATACCGATGGCGGAGCTCGCAGGGTTGAAGAGGGCAAAAGACCCATCCGCGTTCCTAACAAATGCTGCAGCTAAGCCGGTAGTGCCCACGATCTGACCGGCGTTGTTGATTCCGTAGACCGCGGTATAGTTCGTACCCGGTGCATCAATCGTCGTCACATTGCCCGCGGAGTCGCGAACGAAACCGCGCGCTAGTGCGCTTGTGTCTTGATAGGTGCCGACGACCTGACCCGAGTCATTGATCCCCATCACGGCAGTACCCCCGATTCCGTGGCCGACGTCAAAAGTAGTGATTCCTCCCGTAGCATCTCGCACGAATGCGTGAGCCGTGATTCGGTCGTTTTCAAAATAATATCCCGCGATTACACCACTCACATTGATACTCTCCGGAAAAATATAGACCGCTCCGTTGATATCGAATGTAACAATCTGTTGCCCAAACCCGGCTGCAGCCAGCAGCAGAACCACGGCAACCTGCAACAACACTCGCGACGACCTGCTAAACAGCCACAAAGCACTCATCAGGGTTACTCCTCGCCCTGTAGTCTGAGCCGATTCCTGCAACGCGTCAGTGGGAGTTTCGGGCCACGCGCCGCCAGCGCCGGGGGGGGGCAATCGCCTCCGCCTTTTCTACTTTTGAGTCTCCGGTGCAATTTCCCCGATGCGGGTCCGCTACCCAAGTGCGAGGAGCTCGACAAGGCTGCGCTAAGACGTTGATTGTACGTCGGTTGTAAGCTGTTTCCTCCCGGCCAGAGCGGGCGTGACCCACGGAAGCGGTCGCAATGAGGGAGATTAGGCAGGCGCGCGCGAAAATTTCGTGCGCGAAAATTAAAAGTATGCTAACAATATTACTATAGTAGGGTTTACCGCGGTGTCGCTACCAGATGATGTGTCCCGTCGGATGAGCACATGAGTTGTCCGTTAGGCGGCTGGCCGTCATCCGGCTCAAGGCATCGCAGTGCTGCCGACATGATACGGCTTGGGGCCACGTACGGACTCGCACTTCCCCCTGCTAACCCTCTCCCCACCCCGTTCGTCCAACCACTGCACGCGACACCAAGCTTGCGATTTTTCGAGGACGAATGAGGTTGGGCAATGGCAGCCGAGTCGTACGCATTACCATTAGGGGGCAGGGAGAACTCCGCGCAGCGGAGACTGGGAGCCACAGTGGCCACCACCCCTAGACCCAATACTGGCCCAAGTGGCCAGGCAGGCAGCGATCGCGTGAACGCCCAAGGGCTCAGCCGGATTGACGATACCTTCCTCATTCGTGAGGCGCAGCGCGGCAATCGCGTGGCGTTTGAAGAGTTGGTGCGCCACTACGACCGAGCCGTGCTGCGGCTGGCGCTGCACTTCACCGGGTCAGAAGCCGACGCGCAAGACATTTATCAGGAAGCTTTTTTGAAGGCGTGGAAGAGCCTTGGCAACTTCCGCTTTGAGTGTTCGTTTTACACGTGGATCTACCGCATTGCGACGAATTTGTGCCTCGATCATCTGCGCAAGCGCAAGGTGCGCAAAGAAGATTCGCCGGTGTTTACCGACGACGAAGGTCAAGAGCACAGCATAGTGGACCGGGTGCAGGATGCGCGTCCGGCGGCGAATCCTGAACGTGATTTGATGGGCCGCGAGATTGGCGGCTATATCGCCAACGCGCTTACCAAGCTGACGCCGCGCGAGCGCATGGTTTTTGAGTTGAAGCACTACCACGGGCTGAAGCTGCGCACGGTGGGCGAAATTTTGAATACCAGCGAAGAGACAGCTAAGAACACGCTCTTCCGTGCGACGCAGAAGTTGCGTCGCGCGCTGGCCGTGATTCGGTAGCCAGAGACGTACAAGTGATTTTGGAAGGAAGATGCTTATGAAGTGCGAGTGGGTCAAAGACAATCTGGCGCTTTACGTGTACGACGAACTGGCTGACGACGCCCGTTACGAGTTCGAGCAGCATATTGGCCGTTGCCCAGAGTGTGAGCACGAGCTGGCCGCGATGCGCGAATTCCGCAACGCATTTGCGGTTCCAGTGATGGAGCCGAGCGCGAATCTGCTGGCTTCGGCCCGGCTGCATCTGAATGAAGCGCTGGAGACGGCTGAACAAGGCAACTGGCTGCATCGCTGGACGTTTGACCTAGCGCACGCGATGCAGCGCATCAAGCTGCAACCTGCGCTGGTGGCAGGTATCTTCTTGTTCGGCTTTGCAGCAGGTGGCGGCGCGGTGTATCAAGTGGCGCGCACGGGCGCGGCAAACACATTGGCGACGAATCGCGCGAATGAAGCTACGGCAACTGCGCAGGCCTCGGTGGCGGGCATCCGCTCGGTGACGCCCGACCCCGGCACCAATAAGGTGACGATTAAGTACGACACCTTGCGCACCGAAGAAGCGCAAGGCTCGCTGAACGATGCCCGCATCCAGCAACTGCTGCTTTATGCGGCGCACAGCAACTACAACCCCGGCGTGCGGCAGGATTCTGTCGGTTTGCTGGGCCAATCCTCCAGCGACCAAACGGTGCGGCAGTCGTTGATGTACTCGCTGCACTATGACACCAATCCGGGCGTACGGCTGACCGCGCTTGATGGCTTGGGCACATTGGTGAAGGAAGACCAGCGGGTGCGCGATGCCGTACTCGACGCGCTGTTGAGCGATTCCAATGATGGCGTTCGCTTTAAGGCGATTGACCTGTTGCAGCCGGTGCAGTCGGATTCCACCGTGCGGGTGGCGCTTGAACATTTGGCACAAAAAGACAAGAACGACTCCATCCGCGCGCAGGCCAAGGCCGTGCTAGCCAAGATGCCGGAGCTGGACTAACCGCGAGTGACAGAAACGCAGAATCGGGCGCGCTCACTGCGCGGCGACTTTCGCAACACTTGCAGCACACAAGCTTGGGTGTGGTGCCGACTGGGAAGGCACACACCTGCACCGGGGGAGTTAGGAGAAGCACAACGTTGAAACTGGCAAACAAATTCGGGACTCTAGCGCTATTGGTCGCTTTCACAGCCGCGCTGCCGTCTTTCGCTCAACAACAAGAGGTACGCATCTTTCGCGACGGCAATAGCTGGGTGCGCGAAATCAAAGGCGAAATGCCTGCCGCCCGCAATCTGGTGGTGCGGGTGGATCTAGGTTCGGTTCACGTAACCGGCGTGGCTCAACCGGACATCACCTATACCGTTCGCACTCGCATCATCACTTCCTCCGAAGAGAGTGCGCGGCGCGCGTTTGCCGCGTACCACATCGCCAGCTACACCCGGAATGATGTCGCCAATCTTACCGGCGATCTCGACGAGCGCCCCAAGCACTGCTCCGACGAGTTTGTGGTGCAAGTACCAACGCAACTGGCGCTGGCGCACGTGACCACGGAAGGTGGCGGCATCGAGGTGAAGTCCATTGCTGGCCGCGTGGAAGCGGAAAGTGGTGGCGGTGGTATTGCCCTCGACAGCATCGGCGGTGCTGTGAGCGCTTCTACCGGTGGCGGCGGGATAGACGTTGGCACCGTTGGCGGCGACGCGCATTTAGAAACCGGCGGCGGCAACATTCGCATCCGCAGCGTGCAAGGCAAGCTGGAGCTTTCCACGGCCGGAGGTACCGTCGTCGTAGATGACGGCGGATCTTGGGTTCGGGCAGAGACGGGCGGTGGTTCCATTGTCATCCGCCGCAGCCAAGGCTCGGTGCATTGCGAGACCAGTGGTGGTGCCATTGAACTCGGCGATGTCCGCGGCGAAGCCTACATGGAAACCGGTGGCGGCACGCTGCGCCTCGCCTCTGCCTACGGTAAGGTGGAAGCCTCGTCGGGTGGCGGCAGCCTGATGCTCAATCGCGTGGGCAGCGGCATTCAAGCCGAAACCGGCAGCGGCAGCATTACCGCAGAGTTTGTCGGCGGCGGGACCCTGACCAGCAGTTCGCTGGAAACCGGTGCGGGCGACATTATTGTGTACCTGTCGCAGCAACTGCGCGCCAATATTGAGGCCAACATTGAACTTGCGTCCGGCCACACCATCGTCAGTGACTTCCCCGAATTGCAGATTCATACTGCAAGTGGATCCTGGGGCCAGCAGGCGGTCAAGGCCAACGGCAACTTGAACGGCGGTGGCCCGATGATTCGGCTCGCCACCGGCAATGGCAATATTCGCATTCTTAAATCGCCGCGCTAGCGGCTTCGCAGATCGCGCTCTCAAGGCGCCTCGGAGGAAAAGATCATGCTGAAGAATATGTATAAGGTAATGGCAGTAGCCCTTGCGCTGGTGCCGATCGCCGCCGCCCAACCCGCACATGTGTTGCGGGTGCAGCAGGCGGGCGCAGAAAACAATAGCTTCGCCTATGGGTTTGGGGACCAGGAAAAAAATTCGTATCTTGGCATTGGCCCGCGTGACGTAACCCAAGATCGCGTGGCGCAGCTCAAGCTGAAGGAAGAGTCGGGCGTGGAAGTAGTCACCGTAGATGCCGATGCACCAGCTAGCAAGGCCGGCTTGCGTGAGCACGACGTCATCCTCACCATTAACGGTGCCAAGATGGAAAGCGTGGAGCAACTGCGCCGCACCGTCCGCGAAACGCCGCCCGGCCGCAGCATCACCTTGGGTGTGAGCCGCGATGGTCAGTTTATGAACGTCACCGCTCAACTGGAAGCGCGGCCCAGCCACGTGAATTGGCAGCCCAAGAGCCCCGCCCCCTTTCCCCCCTTTCCCCCGATTCCGCCGATGGCGCCCGATATTTGGGTGAACGGGCCGTCCTCGCTCGGCGTGGGTATTGTGATGGAAAGCCTTACTCCGCAACTCGCCGAGTTCCTCGGCGTGAAAGCTGGCAACGGCACGTTGATCCGCTCCGTAGATAAGGATACGCCCGCTGCCAAGTCTGGCTTGCGCGCTGGCGACGTGATTGTCTCGGTGGATAAAGACCCGGTGCGCGAGTCATCCGACCTTTACAACACACTGCGCGCCAAACGTGGCTCCACTGTGTCCTTGGGCGTGATTCGCGACAAGCGAGAGATTAAGTTGTCGCTCGCCGTGCCTGAGAAGCACACCAGCATGATGCTGCGCCACAAGCTCGATCTTTCTGCCGACGCACCGGATCGGGATGTGCACATCGAAATGCCGGATATGGACGAGGTAAATACCCAGATCGCGATGGCTGGGCCTGCGATGGAACAGGCCCAGCGCGAGATGCAGCGCATTCAGCCCGAACTGGAAAAGATTGGGCCGGAAGTAGAGAAGGCCATGCAGGAGGCCGACGTGCAAAAGGCATTGGCGGAGGCTGCGCAAGAGATGTCGTCAGAAAAGATGCAGAGCGCAGCCGCCGAAATCGAAAAGGCCATGCAAGATGCGAGACCTGCGATGGAACGCGCGCAACGTGCAATGGAGTCGCATCAGGGTGAGTTAGCCAGGCAAAAGATTGAAAAGATTGACGTGGACAAACAGATGCGCAAGCTGCAACAGGACTTGCGTAAAGTGAAACCGCTGGAATTCCATTTCAGCTTTACCGACGGCGACCACATCTAGTCATCCCGAATAGTTATGCTCCACACGCTATATGCGCAGAGGCCCGAATCGCTTCGGGCCTCCTGCTCTTTTCAGCCCAATCAAAGCAAGGTTAGAAGCCATGCAGCACGATGCCAGCTACGCCTGCCGTCAGAATCAACAATGGCTCGGGCACCTTCTTCCATAACAGAACAGCGAAGGCAATACCCGCGATTAGCGCGGTGGGCACGTCGAGAATCGCCCGCCGGGCCAGAATGAATGCGGCGCCCGCAATTGCTCCAACCGCTGCCGCAGTCACCCCCTGCACAAACGCCTTCACTTGCGGGTTTCTGGCAAAGCGCCGGTAGTAGGGTGCCAAGAAAATCACGATTAGCAACGGCGGCGCGAATACTGCGAGCGTTGCGATGGTGGCCCCCAGCGGCCCTGCTGCCAGATAGCCAATAAACCCCGAAGTGATCACTACTGGCCCCGGCGTGATCATCGCGACTGCCACCGCATCCGCAAATTGCTGCTCGGTGAGCCAGTGATACTCCTTCACCGCCGCGTACAAAAATGGAACGATGGCGAGCCCGCTGCCGAATACAAACGCACCCGCCTTCAGAAAGAAGGTACCCACCGTCACCAGTGTGCTGTCTGCCGCCGCGCCATGTGCGCCCGTCACCAGCCACTCCGTGCCAGGTAGTGCCCATGCTCCGGCGCGGTTGGCGCTACTTGCCCACTTGGGTGGTGCTTTTACCAGCAGGGCAAGGGTGCCGCCAAGCAGAATCAGCCAAATCGCTTCTGACTCCGTCCACACCGTGCTCACCGCTAGCGTCGCGAATATGGCCCATAGCAGCCAGTCTCTTCCGGTCGTCGCCTTTACCAGCTTCACGGCACTGCGAGCGATAACGGCTGAGACTGCCGGTGCAATCCCATAGAACGCACTTTGGATGAACGGCAGACTGCCATAATGCAGATACAGCGCGGAGAGCGCCAGCACCATCAGGAACGAGGGCAACACAAACGCTACACCCACGCCAGCGGCCCCCACCGCCCCGCCGCGAAGCCAGCCTAAGTACATCGCCAGTTGCGCGGCCAGCGGGCCCGGCGAAAGCTGCGCGAAGGCGAGACCTTCCTGATAATCAGCTTGAGAAAACCATCCGCGCGCCTCCACCAGATCGCGCTGCATGTTGCCGGCAAGCGCAATGGGCCCGCCGAAACCCGTAGTGCCAAGGCGCAGAAAATATTGCAGCAGGTTTCCAAGGCTGGGCTTTGTCGGTACAGTCTGGTGGCCGTTTTCTTCCATGATGCCCCTTTCACTTTGGATGTAGGCTTGCCCAACGGGTCAGTTGCCGCCCGTGAATCCATCCGCCAAATCGGTT
>JANXUR010000050.1 GCA_025356095.1 Acidobacteriaceae bacterium
GTCCAGAAGGCGCTGGGGAATTAGAGCGAATCTCGTGAAGGTATACCGCCTCTGAAAGACCACTACGGAGATTCTGGCTTCGCCAGAATGCCGTCGCTGGTTGGTTGACTGTATAGCAGCTGGAAAATCGATCCAGCCGCCGGTCTGGTGTCGATTGAGCGCCCGGTCTTCGGATCGGGCGTTTCTGCGTCTGAGTTTGGACAGGAACGATTTATCAACTTATAGCCTGGTAGCTGTCAGCTTACAGCTTTCGAGACGGATGTCAGATCGTTGGCTTTGCGATACGGGTTGGACTGGGCGGTGGGGTGGCCGTGTCGGTTTGTACATTCAGAGTGACCTGCTGGGTGCTCGCCGGGTCGTCGCGGAGGTGCATGTAAAGGACGACCGGCTGGGTGTTGGCGGGTGGGTGTGGGATCGCCAGGGAGGTGTCGACGAAGCCTTCAGGGACCTTGGTCGGAGTGGCGAAGTTGGAGTCGAGCGAGATGGTGTCCACGAGGTACAGGGACGCGCCGCTGAGGGTGCAGGTGGCGGTTGGGTCGACGGGGCAGACGAGGGTGCTGAAGGTTGGGAGGCGGACGATGGTGGTGAGCGGGATCCAGTCGCCGGGGGTGCCGTCCGGGGCGATGGGACGCAGGTGGAACGCGCCGAAGGTGCTGGGGCCGAAGGTCTTGAGGGGATCGAAGGTGGCAAGGAGGCTGTGGGCGTCCTGCAGGACGAGCGAGCCGTTGGCAACTGAGAGCGTGGTATGGAGAGCTTCGGTGGGGTCGTCGGCCTGGGAGGCGATTTCAACTGTCCCGGCGCGGGGGAAGGGGGATTTCGACTTGAGGAAAAAAGTGAGTTGGGAGCCGAGGGCGAGGTCTTCGGAGTTGCCGAGGTCTACGCCTCCGCTGGTGGGTTGGGTGACTCTACGGGTGAGGATTGAGACCGATGGCCTTGCAGCGAGGACTAGCGTGGAGACGGGGACGGAGCGGCCGTCGCGCAGGTGAACCTCGGCGAAGAGTTTGTCGCTGGGGCGGAGCGCTGGGGGCTTGGCATCGGCGGAGAGATTGAGCGTGAGGGATTTTCCGTCTGACTCTTTCGGTTCCGGGATGTAAGTAAGGTCTTTGATCGTGAGGGACTTGACCTGGTCGAGGCTGGCACCGGTGAGTACCGCAGTGCTATCGCCGGCGTGGAGCAGCAGGGTCTCGACCCGTGCGGGTTCGACGAAGGCTGTGGCCGAGATGAAGTCCGAGGTAGTGATGCCGAACTGCTTGATCGCCAGACGGATCGTGCCGGGTGCTGTGTCGCGGGGGAGGGTGAGTCCGACCTCAATGGGTGCTGGCGATGTGTTTTTTTGAGGCTCTTTGTCGTTATGGGAGAGCTTCCAGTCGACCTTGGTGTCGACGGGTTCGAGTGCAATGGATTGGACGCAGGCTGTGCCGGATGCGGTGAGTTGGAGATGGTTGGGGTGGCCGACAATGAGAGTGTCGGGATCGGCTATGGCGGATTTGGACGGCAAGATGTGCCAGCCGCTCCCGGGGACCTGCTGAAGCGGCAGGGTGGGGCCGGTGAAGTGATCGAAACCCCACATGCCCTCGATGGTTCCGGTGAGTGGGCCGTCCCTGGGGATTGAGGAGCCCACCTCTATCGATGAGGCCGATTGAGGTGGGGTACCCGTAGATTTTGGGAGTTCCTTGCGTTCCGGGGTAGGTGGGGCAAGGATCAGGCCTCCCTGAAAGGGGTTGGGAGCGAGAGGTATCTCCTTCCTGGCGGGCGTATTGAGGTGGAGGACGAGGTCGTGGGCGAAGCCGGTGGAGAAGACGAGTGGTGCACCTTCGATGGGGAGAGCAACCTGCGGGTCGAGGAGGCAGGATACACGGTTGGGGTCGACGGGCCGAAGCGGTGGTGGCAGGGTTTTTTGAACCGCAGGCAGGCCGATGACGATGACGGACTTGGGATTGTTGAAGCTCGGCGGCGTGTTCAGACGGAGGTCGAGGCTCTCGCGAGCCGTGTCGGCGGTAGGAAAGGCGATCGCGGGGATGTACTGGTACTTCGCGGTGTGGAGGCCGCTAGTGAGGCGAACGAGATCCACAATGGCGCCTACATAGGCCGAGTAGGTTCCGCCACCGGCAACGCTGGTGTAGGAGGCGGCGGTGATGAAGTCGGAGGTGGGTCCGGTGGAGAGCGCTGTCGCGATGGTCTGGGCATGGCCGTCGTCGAGCAGGGTCTGGGTGCCGGTCTGGGTGAGGCAGGTGTACTGCTGGTCGAGAGGGCGCTTGGCGCAGTCTGGGTTGGGTTTGAGGGCAAGGGTCCGGGCGAGGAGATCTGAGTGTTCCTGGAGAGCCTTGGTGTCGCCGGGCGGGACCTGCTTCATCGCGTCAACATATTTTTCGATGCGGCCCTGCTCGAAGCTGGCTTCGGCGAGATCCTGCGAGGCGCGGACGAAGACTCCGGGACGACCCTTGACGGCGGAGCGCAGGGTGCTAAAGTCACCACCGGTTTCAGGGGCGAGGAAGAGGATCGCTTGCTGGGCCTCGTCGGGGACCGTGATGGTAACGCCCTCTTCCCGGACTTTCTTGTCCCAGGTTTCGATCCGGATGAACCAGGTATCGGGGGGCGGGTTGGTGGTGCCGCGGAGGAAGGTGGCGATCAGGAGGTAACGGACGGATTGGGTGGGGGGCAGGTTCGGGTGCAGCCAAATCTGGTCTTTTGGCTGAAGGTTGGGGACCGAAGCAATGGGGAGGGTGACTCCGTTGCGGGTGACGCGAATATCGATTTTGGGGCCGGGGAGGTCGAACCGGGCCTGGGCGAAAGCAGCGGAGGCCGTGAGGAGTGACAGGGCGGCAAGGCGTCGGAACAGTCTGGCCATAGTTCTAGTTTAGACGCTTTGGGTGGCCGATTGAGCCGCTTGAGAGGTAGTTGAGGCGGACAATAAAAAGTTGCGGTGAGAAGGGCGAAATGTATGGGTGAGGGCGGGTTCGTCGGGGTCCTTTGACCGCGTCTGGCGCAAACTGCGCGCCAGACTTCGCTCAGGATGACAGAGTTTCGTTGATCTAGTTGAGGTTTTTGTAGTTGAGGATGGTGTTGAACATCATGCGGAATTCGCCGACGTTCTGCCAGCGCCAGATCGGGTTGGTGGTGAAAAGGATGATCTGGCCTTTGCCGACCGCCGTGCGGACAATTGCGGCGCGGCCTTTTATTTCGTCGGCTCCGTTGAAAAGGCCGCTGAGAACGGACTTGTCGCCGCCGGGGTATCGCATCAGGACGTCGGATTTGTCCTGTTCGGCGTCGAGTCGGAAGAGAGGGCCGTTGGCGTAGCGCACGGGGACTGTCGGGGTGGAGTAGCCATAGAAGATTGGGTTGGTGGGCTGGGTAATGGTGGCCTCGACGATTGGGCCCGGGGCGTAGAGCTTTGCAGTCGGCGCGGTCGTATCGATTTTGGGGGTGATGCCGAAGTCGGATGGCAGGGAACTGGAGGCTCCTAGGGTGACTAGCAGGCCGCCAGATTCGACGAACTTCTGGAATTCGCCGACGCCCTTGACGCCCATGCCGCCGGTGATGTCGTCGGACGAGCCGTAGTCGCCGAGGAATTTGAACTCGGCAGTTTTGGTGTAGGCGAGCGGGGTCTTGGATTTGGGGATGTCAGTGACCAGGGCCTTCGAGTTGCGGGCCTGGGTGGGGATGAGGATGAGGTCGTACTTGTCTTTCAGACCGCCGGCTAGGACCTGCTCTTTGAAGATGAGGTCGTAGGGGACGCGGTACTGATCGAATGTAAAGCGGACCCAGCCTACGTCCTGGGTGCCGTTCCAGGTGCTGAAGATGGCGAGACGGGGGAGCGCGGCAGGGTGGGTGGCGACGGTGGGCTTGGCGGTGAGGGCGATGGCGTCAAGGCCTAGTGAGATTGCGGCTTCTTTGAGTTGCGAGAAAGCTGAGGCAGGGATGAGGAAGGAACCAGCGGGGATGTTGGTCGGGCCGGACTTGAAGGAGGATTCGGCAATTTGGATATCGGTGTCTTTGAGCGCGTAGCGGAGGGTGATGAAGTTGGGTGAGCCGTGGTCGGGGATGACATAGAAGTCCGTGGCCTTGGTCCCACTCATCGACGATGAGGCTGTCGATGAATGGGGCACGGATTTGTTTCCGGATTCGGAGATGTTGGAGGGTGGGGTGTATTGGTCGACGAGAATTGTGGGCGCGTCGAGGATGGATTTGTCGGCGATGGGGGTGATGGTGGTGCGGGTCATCAGACCCATGGTCCAGGCGGAGTCGTCGTAGGTGGTGAGTTCGGGGTCGGGGTCGACCTGTTTGCCGAGGAGCGTTTTGGCGAGGCGGCCGTAGGGTTGGTTGGACTTAATGACGAGCGAGCCGGCGGGGTATGTACCTTCCTTGACCTTGATTTCGGCGGTTGCGCGGCCGACTTCAATACCCTGCAGCCGCATGATGTCCGTGACGAAGGCTACGCGGGTCATATCTTCCTGGTCGGCGGGGAGCACGAAGGCATAGGGGGCTTCGGTTTCGCCGGAGCGGATAGAGTTGCGGGACTTGGTGTAGAAGTTTTCGAGGATGACCTGCGGGATTGAGGAGGCGAGTTGCAGTGACGTGAGGACGCCGGTTTCGGCGTAGTTGGTGTTGTTGCGCATGGACCAGACGACTTCTTTGTAAGGCGGGCTGGGGCGATACCACTGGCGCTTGCTGTAGTCGTTTGCACCGCCGCCACCGGGGCCGGAGACGGCTGGGTTGGGCGGGGCGGAGATGGTGCGCTTTAGCGTGGATGCGCCAGCGTTGCCGAAGATCTCGTAGAAGCGCATCAGGCCGTTGTGGTTGGTGGACATGATGGCCACGTAGCCGGGGGACCAGGCATCGACGTAGCCGTGGTTCCAGACGCCGGGCATGCCGTATTTGGTGAGCTGGGCCATGTCCCAGTTGGCGAACATGGGAAGTTCGGCGTAGACGATGGGGTCCCAGAGTGGGTTTTGGGGCGACTGGCCGCTGTAGGCGTAGAGGAAGGGGACCGACTCATGCAGGTCGTGCATAATGGGCGGGTGGAAGTCGAGATACCACTTGAGGAAGTTCTGGTTGGCGAGGCCGGCGTAGTTGATGTCGCGGTTGTCGTCGTGCTTGGTGTACTTGCCCCAGTAGGGGACGCCGGACATTTTTTCGTATTCGGTGACGTCAACGTTGTAGCGCAGGTACCAGTCGATGGAGCGGTCGCGACCATCGGGATCGGCGACGGGCATGATGGCGACGATGACGTTGTCGCGAATCTTCTTGATGAGGTCTGAGTCTTCGACGGTGATGCGGTAGGCGAGCTCCATCAGCATCTCGGGTGGGCCAAGTTCGGCGCTGTGCAGGCCGCCGGAGAGGGTGTAGATGGGCTTGGTTTGCGCGATGATCTCTTTGGCCTGGTCGTCGGTAAGGCCGCGGGGATCGGCGAGGCGGGCGAGGTTTTTGCGATTGACGTCGAGGTTGGCGATGGAGTCTTCGGAGCCTACGAAGACGATGATCGAGTCGCGGCCTTCTTCCGTTTTTCCGATGTTGATGATCTTGACGCGCGGCGAGGCAGACGCAAGTGCCTGGTAGTAGCGGAGGACGTCGGCGTAGTAGGTGAGGCGTGTGGGTTCGCCTATGTGGTGGCCGAGGATGGCTTTGGGGGAGGGGATTGTCGCCGATGTGGGGAGATGGTCTACGAGGGGGCTGGAGAACTCGGGCTTGGTGGTCCACTGCTTGACCTGCGCGGCGAAGTCGGGGTCCATGGGCTGCTGGGAGTGGGCTGGCACGGCGATGAGGGCAGCAGCGAGGACGAGCAGGGAAGACTTCAGCATGGACGCAGGACTCCGGGCTTGTTGGGGCTTGGGTTTGTGGACTTTTGGGAAGGCTATCACAGGGGGGCGGTGGGATCGTTCGAACCCACCTCAATCCCGATGAGGGCGGGATTGAGA
The DNA here is from genome assembly GCA_025356095.1 of Acidobacteriaceae bacterium. Taxonomy (GTDB): domain Bacteria; phylum Acidobacteriota; class Terriglobia; order Terriglobales; family Acidobacteriaceae; genus JANXUR01. The sequence goes on from JANXUR010000050.1 coordinate 5,916, forward strand.
TGGGGCACCCTGAAGGTTGGGGTAGGATGTTGGGCATGAAGATGCTGGGGTTGATTGGGTTGTTGATGTTGGGTTCGGTTGCGATGGCGCAGCAACACACCATGCTGCTTTGGCCTGAGGGCACGCCGGAGCCGAGCCATCTTACCGGGTCGGAGCGGGATACGACACTTGCTGAGCCCGCGATCGTGGCGGGGAAGCCGATCATTGGCCTGACCAATGTCGATAGGCCGAGTCTGGCGGTGTATCCACCTCCCGAGGGTATGAATGGCGGGGCGGCGGCGCTGGTGTTTCCGGGCGGCGGGTATCGGCTGCTGGCGATGGACCTGGAAGGGACTGAGGTTTGCGCGTGGCTGAACTCGCTAGGGATGACGTGCGTGCTGGTGAAGTACCGGGTTCCTGAGACGGGACATTATCCGGAGAACACGGAGGATTTGGAGGATGCGCAGCAGGCGATGCGACTAACGCGGAAGTATGCGTCGGGGTGGGGGATCGATCCAAAGAGGATTGGGGTGCTGGGGTTTTCGGCTGGCGCACACCTGGCGGTGACACTAAGTACGCATCCGGATTTTCAGGGGAAAAATGTTGCGGCTTCGACCGTCGATGCAAGGCCGAACTTCCAGATGATTATTTATCCGGCGTATACGTCGCTACCGGACGACAAGGTGCCGGAAGCTATCGCGCCGACGGCGGCTGTTCCTCCGACATTTCTGGTGCAGGCCGAGAATGACTATGGGGCTAAAGTCGAGAGCTCGGTTGACTACTTTCTGGCTTTAAAGAATGCCAAGGTTCCCGCGGAGATGCATATCTACGCCGAGGGCGGGCATGGGTTTGGGTTGCGGCCCACGGATGCTCCGGTGGCGATGAAGTGGCCGATACTGGCGGCGGAGTGGCTACAGACGATTCAAATGCTGGGGCCGTTGGGGACGGTGTGGAAACCCTGACGGTTAGCTGCCGGTGGGCGGCTGGAGGGCACGCCGTTCGAGACGGTCGAGTTCGGCGAAGATTTCGTCGACCGTGATAGAGATCGGGGTGCTCTCGACCGAGAGAGTCTCGTTTACTTCGTGGAGGACGCCGTCACGAGCGGCGGTGTAGGCGATTCGGCGCCAGGGGTCTACTACCCAGGAAGTTGGGACGCCCATGCTGGCGTAGTCGTTGATGCGCTCACGAATTTTGCTCATGCGATCTTCGCTGGAGAGAATTTCGATGCAGAGGATGGGCGGGGTACGGACGATGCGCTCGTCTACGTTGGGCACAATAGCTAGGATCACGTCGGGAATACGGAAGCGATTGCTCGCGACCTGCACTCGTTGCTCGGTCAGGATTTCGAAGTTGAGCGACTCTTCGGACGGGGCGAAAAACTTTACGAAGAAGGTTTGCAATCGGGCGTGAGGTGTTTCCCCCATATTTCTCTCCAAGACTTCGCCGTCGACGTAGTCGCAGTCGGGGCGGTAGACGGTGCTCAGGTATTCGTCGACAGAGATCAGAAGTGGGGTTGTGACCATGGCAGCCTCCGCTGGAGCTAGGATACACGGGCTTGGTCGATGGATTGGCGTGGAGCGCCGCGGCAAAAGCGAAATACTGAGATTCTTCGCGTTGCTCAGAATGACCTCAGTTTCTTACTTCAGACTGACCCGAGATCTAGGAGTGGCTCTTGCTGTGGCGGACTCCGCCCTCGCCGGCGAACCGTGCGCTCGGGTGATCGCTGGCGATGACGCCATCGCGAATGGTGATGACGCGGTGGGCGAACTCGGCGATGTCGGGCTCGTGGGTGACGACGACAATTGTGTTGCCCTTGGCGTGGAGTTCATCGAACAGCGCCATGATCTCGTCGCCGGTTTTGGAGTCGAGGTTTCCCGTGGGTTCGTCGGCGAGGATGATGCTGGGGCGGTTGACCAGCGCGCGGGCAATGGCCACGCGCTGGCGTTGGCCGCCGGAGAGCTCGTTTGGCTTGTGCATCATGCGGGAGCCGAGGTGGACGGATTCCAGGACTTCGGTGGCGCGGGCGATGCGCTCGGCTGCGGGAGTTCCGTTGTAGATGAGGGGCAGTTCGACGTTGTGCAGCGACGACGCGCGGGCCAGCAGGTTGAAGGTCTGGAAGACGAAGCCGATTTCCTTGTTGCGGATGCGCGCAAGTTCGTCGTCGTCGAGTTCGCTCACCTGCTGATTGTTGAGCCAGTACTGGCCCTGGCTGGGCGAGTCGAGGCAGCCGATCAGGTTCATTAGCGTGGATTTGCCTGAACCGGACGGTCCCATGATGACGACATACTCGTTGTGCTTGATCTTGATATTGACGCCGCGCAGCGCGTGTACCTGCTGTTCGGATCCCATGTCATACGTCTTCCAAATATTGTCGGTAACGATGACGTGGTTGGCGGTGTCTAGCGCGGTGATGCCGGAATGCGGCGCTTCGAGCGGCGCGTTGACTGCCGCACTGACTGCCGCGTTGAGTACTTCGGCTGCTGCCATGTTCTCCCCCAAATTTCCCGCTACATTCGCTGCTGCATTTGCTGAATCAGGCACACGCTTCTCCCCGGAGCTGGCGACCCGTCCTTATCAGACGTAGTGCCAGCGGAAACGTCACTTGCCACCACCGCGCATTCCGCCCGCGTCGAAAACCATGGTCGAAACTGTTTACGAACTGCTATCCGTCTTCTTGGGCGCGGAGTTATTGACCTTTACGCTCGTGCCCGGCTTAATGGTGCGCAGTACCTTGTAGCTGCCGGTGATGATTTCGTCGCCCTCTTTGGGGCCGCTCAACACTTCAATGTCGGTGGTGCCACTGACGCCGGTTTCCACCTTCAGAAAATCCACTTTGCCACTGTGTACAACGAAGACGCCCTGGGTTTCGGTTTTATCTTCCTTCGCGCCCGGTGTCGGCGTAGCGGGCTTGCCTCCCACTGGAATCAGGTCAGCGGCGCGGCGCACCGTCAATGCCTGAATCGGTATTGCGAGCGCATTGGTGCGGGTCGCAGTGGTGATCTTGGCGGTTGTGGAAAGGCCCGGACGAATCCCGGCTGGCGGATCACTTAGCGTGACAACAACCTTGAAATCTTTTGCTTCCTGACTGGCGGTGTTGCCTTGCGAGGTAGAAACGCCCGTGGAGCGCACAATCGCGTTGTCGCCAATCTGAGTCACGGTGCCGCGGAAGACTTTGCCGGGGATCGCGTCAATCTTCACTTCCGCAGACTGGCCTAGCTTTACATTCACCACGTCAGTCTCGTCCACTCGGACTTCGGCTGTGATCACCGATAGGTCGGCAATCGTCATCAGCGTGCTACCCGGAGAGTTCTGGATGCCGACCACTACGGTTTCGCCCTCGCGAACGGGGAGATTGGTCACCACGCCATCAAAGGGCGAAGTGTACGTCGTCTTCTTTAGTACGTCAGTAAAGCGGGTGAGGTTCGCTTTATTTTGTGTGATGTGTCCGGCGGCAGAATCAAGCTGAGCCTTGGCTTGAGCCAGTTGGGCTTTGGCTTGACCGACGCCCGCCTGCGCGGAATCCCACGCAGCCTTTTTAACGTCAAAATCCTGCTTGGCGATGAGTTGGCTCTTGTACAGGCCGTCGGCGCGGTCATAGTCGAACTTGGCGCGCTCGGCTTCAGAGTTGGCCTTCACCAGATTGGCTTCGGCGGTCTTTACTCCGGCGGCGGAGGCGGCAGTATCGGTTTCGGCCATGTTCACTGATGCGCGAGTTGAGGCCACGTCGGCGGCGGGTTGCACGTTCTCCAGTTGGGCCACTAGTTGGCCGGTCTTTACCTGGTCGCCTTCTTTCACATAAAGGTGAGTGATCTTGCCAAAGGCGTTCGAGCCCAGATTCACGTAGGTCTTGGGGCGAATTTCGCCCGAGGCGCTGACAACGGACGAAATGTCCTCGCGCGCAATCTTGGCAGTCTGAACTTCGACGATGCCCTTATTTTTGTTGGCGATGCTGCCCGCGATGATGCCCCCGAGCACAACCACAGCCCCCACTCCAATCGCAACCTTCTGCCAAGTCTTCATGAGTCCCCTGAAATGCCGTGCTGATATCTTGTTGACGTGCTGTGCTGAGAACGCCCTGCGCTGGGTTTGACGATGCAGCGGCCAAACCACTTGACAGCCTTCCCCGAAAATCAAGCCTGCGCCAAGGACGCTCGCGGGCTTAAGCGGTGGCAGATGCCAGCCCGTCCCTTGTCCCACGCGTCCACTGCTTTCCAGTACGGCAAGCAGTGCGCAAAAGTTCCCTTTATCCGCTGTAGTGGAACCCGGTCGCCCAGCCCAACCTGAGCCAAGGCTCTGCCCCGGAGCACTACCAGTATAGCCTTCGCCAGCCCCGAGCGGACGATGTTCTGCGGTGGCTCTGTGTTGGTTCTGTGTTGGTTCTGTGTTGGTTCTGTGGTAGTTCTATGTTGGTCCTGTGGTAGTTCTGTCGTAGTACAGGACAACCCGGGCGGGAGCGGGGCACATCTAATGACCAGCCAAGTGTCTTGCGCCCTTGCGCCAGAGAGTTGGGTCGGCTGGAACCCGTCATCGCGTTTGCTTGCGGCAGAGGCGCATGGTCTTGCTTCCCACTGGCGAAAGTACGTAGAATATGGCATCGGCTAAAGTTTGCCCCTGGAGTACCTGTCATGGTTTCGAGTCGCCCCTCGTCCCGTCTTTTACTTGCGTGTTTAGTGGTTGTGCTGTTCGCGGGAACAGTTGGATTTGCGCAGAGCGATAAAGCGGCGGTGCCGGCGGATGTTCCGTCAGTGCCTGCTGCCACCAGCGCGTCGGCTGCGGCAACCAGTGCGACCCCTGCAACCAGTGCCGCGCCCGAGGATCCGCTGAAGCGCAAGTTAAGCGACGCTCAGCGCAAGAAGAACTCAAAAGCGACCAAGCAGGAGGTCAGCGGAGCCTACAAGAAGTGGCTCGATGAGGATGTGCGCTGGATTATCACTGACGAAGAGCGGGCTGCCTTCAAACTGCTGGCGAACGACGAAGAGCGCGACAGCTTTATCGAAAACTTCTGGCTGCGTCGCGACCCCAGTCCTGACACCGAAGAGAACGAATACAAGGAAGAGCACTACCGCCGTATTGCCTACGCGAATGAACATTTTCCGGCTGGCATTCCGGGATGGAAGACGGATCGCGGGCGTATCTATATTGTGTTCGGGCCTGCGGATGAAGTGGAATCGCATCCCTCGGGTGGCCAGTATGACCGCCCCATTGAAGAAGGCGGTGGCAGCACCTCGACCTTCCCGTTCGAGACTTGGCGCTACCGCTACATCGAAGAAATCGGGCAGGAAGTAATTATTGAGTTCGTAGATACCTGCTTCTGCAACGATTACCACATGACGATTGACCGTTCTGAAAAGGACGCGTTGAAGACCACGCCGGGCGCGGGCCAGACGCTATACGAGTCGCTCGGTCTGGCCAGCCAGGCGGATCGTTTCAACCATGGCGGGTTGGAGCAGTTGGGCGTTGGCCCCTTCAACAAAGATATTGCGTCCAAGCAGTTCGATCGGTTGGAGCAGTTTGCGAAACTGACGCGGGCGCCCAACGTTAAGTTCAAAGATCTGGAAGAAGCCGTATCCTCCAAGCTCATCACCAACATTATGCCGTTTGATGTTCGGGTGGATTTCGTCCGCGTAACCAGTGATACCGTGCTGGTGCCGATTACCATCCAGATGAAGAACCGCGACATTACCTTTGCAGCGAAAGATGGGATTCAAAGGGGCGTTGCCAACATCTTCGTGCGCGTCACCAACCTGACCGGCAAGGTCGTCCAGACCTTTGAAGACACGGTTTCGATTGATGTACCCAACGACCTGCTGGCTAAGACGGTGGATAGTGCCTCGGTCTATTGGAAGGCGATACCACTGCGCTCCGGGCACTACAAGCTGAGCGTGGCGGTGAAAGATGTGAACGGTGACCGTAAAGGGGTATTGCAGCAGAATCTGCCGGTACCGGAATTTGGCGAAGAAAAGCTGGCAAACTCCACGTTGATTCTGGCGGATCAGATGGAAAAGGTAGCGGCCAAGACGGTGGGCACTGGCAACTTCGTGATTGGCACCACCAAAGTTCGGCCTCGCGTGGCCCCGGCGGACGGCAAACCCACCGTCTTCAAAAAGGGCCAGAAGGTCAACTTCTGGATGCAGGTTTACAACATGCAGGTGGATGAAAAAACCCATAAGCCGTCGGCGTCTGTGGATTACGATATTGTGAATGCCGCCACCAGCAAAGCGGTATATCACAGCACTGAGACTACTGACCAAATGGGTAATGTCGGCGACCAGATGACGTTGGAAAAGAGCTTTGCCGCAGCGGCACTGCCGCCCGGCATCTATCGGCTAAAGATTAAGGTCAGCGATAATCTGTCGAAGCAGACGGTGGATCCCACGGCGACCTTCGCCGTGGAGTAGTAGGCATCGAGGTACGGGGCGTGGGCAGAGGGTTTCGCATTCTCGGCGTGGTGCTCTTGGGAATTGTGGCGCAGATCCCTGCCTTGGCGGCTCCGCCGGTGGCTCCGGTCGGCGCGGTTTCGGGATTCGTCCGCAACGCGGCTGGCTTGCCGCAGTTCGGTGCTGCGGTTGAGATTATGCGCTCGGCCAGCCACAGCCTCACCGTCTTCACTGACGAGCGAGGCTACTATTTGGCCGCTGGCATCGAGCCGGGCCGCTACTTGGTGCGGGTCACGGCTCCGGCCTTTCTGCCTGCACAGCGCGAAAGCATCAATTTTCCAGCAGGCGTCACCACGGTCGTCAACTTTACGCTCAACACGCTTTTTGATGCTGTGAATCTGCTGCCTTCCGGCCGCACCCCGGCGCAAGAAGATGACTGGAAGTGGGTGCTGCGCTCATCGGGGAACCGCTCGGTTCTGCGCGCGGTGAATGGCCCGAACCAGCCCAAGGAAGAACCTCAATATCGTGGCGAAGTGTCGCTGATTGCCGGTGGCGAAGGTGCCGGATACGGCACATCGGATCTCGGCTCGACCACCTTTTCGCTCGAACGTTCGCTTTTCACCACCGGTACTCTTTCCTTCGCTGGCGACGTAGGTTACGGGGCATTGCTGCCAGCGACCTCGCTTCGGGCTACCTACTCTCAGCATTTGGCAAATGGTTCTGACCCCTCGGTGGCCTTGACGGTGCGGCGCTTTGCCGGGCCGGAGTCCGCACCCGGCCGGGCTGCCTTGCAAGCGTTGAGCTTGCGAGTGGCAGATAGCTTCACCGTCGGCGACATGCTGGAGTTGAAGTTCGGAGAAGAGTTGGACGCGATTCAGTTTGTCCGCCGTGTCAACGCGATTCAGCCTTTTGGTTCAGCGGCATTGCACCTTTCGCCCAACACAATTTTGGCCTACGGCTTTTCGACCTCGGTTCCGAACACTCGCATTGAAAAAGGCTTTGACACTGCGCCCGCGGACCTGAGCGAGACTGCCCCGCGCGTAACCATGCAAGATGGCGACTTGAAGCTGGAGAAGGCGCAGCATCAGGAGATTTCGCTCTCCCGTAAATTCGGACAAACCAGTGTGCAGGTTGCCGCGTATCACGACGCCCTGCGGGACGCGGCGCTCACCGGGGTCGGCGAACCCGGCGGAACCTCCCTCGATACCTTGGACGACCCCTACTCCAGCAACTTCACCTTTAATGCCGGACGCGCCAACTTGAACGGAATGCGACTGGTGGTACAACATCGCTTCGGCGACTATATGGTTGGTACTGTGGACTACGGCTACGGGGGAGTGATTTCCGCCAGCGACGGCAGCAGCTTGCCGGCCTTGCGTCAGTCGCTGCACGTGGGTAGCCGCCAATCCATTGCCGGCAAGGCAAGTGGCACCGCGCCGGGCATTCGCACCAAGTGGATTGCCTCGTACAAGTGGACCGACGGCCTTGCGTTAACACCGACCGATCTGTTTAATACTTCGCCGGGCCAGACGGACCCATACTTGAATGTATTTCTTCGGCAGCCGGTGCCGTATTTCTCCCGCCATATGGAATTGGTGCTCGATCTACGCAATCTGTTGGCGGAGGGATATGTTCCGGTGGTTGGCCAGGACCGCCACACGCTGTATTTGGTGCAGTCGGCCCGCGCGGTGCGCGGCGGACTCTCTTTCACCTTCTAGCGTTTTTCTCGGTGCGGCATCTCTGCCCCGGCTATTTGACTCCTCCGCTGACTTCCGGTTCTTGTCCGCCGATTTTTTGCCACCAGTGCGTTGTGTTCCGGTACACTTCCGCTGAGAAGGAAGGTGCCTATGATTCCAGAACGATCCGCGCCAGTTTCGACTCGGACTGTGACGCGCCGTGATTTTGCCAAGGGCGCGGCCATTGCTGTTGCGGCTGCGACGGTGCCTCTTGCCGCTTGCAATTCCTCGCGGGGCGAAGAAAACCCGGAAGCTGAAGCCATCTTCCATGCCATCCTTCGCCAGCACCCCAAGCTGTTCAATGACGACCAAAAGAAGGAACTTCGAGCCCAAATAGAGAGTACGGTGGAGGGTCTGCAAAAGCTGCGCGCCTACTCGCTTGAAAACTGGGATGAGCCTGCCGCCGTGCTGCATTTGTCTGCTGCCAGTGCTTCGGGCGATGTGCTTGCTGGTTCTCTGCAACATGCTCAGGCGAAGGGGGCTACTAATGCTGAGTGACGACATCCTCTATCTTTCTGTCCGTGAGTTGGGCGGGCAAATCCGTAGCCACAAGCTCTCGCCGGTCGAGCTTACCGAAGCCTATCTGGAGCGCGCGGGCCGCATTGGTGCTCGGCTGAATGCTTTCGCCACCCTGACCCCAGACCTAGCCCGCGAGCAGGCTAAAGCCGCTGAGGCCGAGATCAAGGCAGGGAAGTACCGTGGCCCGCTGCACGGCATTCCTTATGCCGCGAAGGACCTGCTGGCGGTTCCGGGGTATCCCACGAAATGGGGCGCCAAGCCGTACGCTGACCAGAAGTTCGACTACGAAGCTACAGTCATTCGCAAGCTGCGCGAAGCGGGGGCCATCCTGTTGGGCAAGGCTGCGATGATCGAATTGGCAGGTGGTATGGGTTACCGCTTTGCCAGCGCGTCGGTTACCGGCCCGGCGAAAAATCCCTGGAACGAAGGCTGCTGGACTTGCGGTTCCTCGAGCGGATCGGGTGCAATTGTTTCCGCAGGGCTCGCCGCTTTTGCCCTCGGTACAGAAACTTGGGGGTCCATCATTTGTCCATCGTCCTATTGCGGCATCAGCGGGTTGCGGCCCACATATGGCCGGGTGAGCCGGCATGGCGCTATGGCGCTTGCTTATTCAATGGATAAGATTGGTCCCATGGCCCGATCTGCCGAAGATTGTGGCTTGATCCTGAGTGTGATTGCCGGCTTTGACCCGCAAGACCCCGGATCTTTGCAGGCGGAGCCGTTTGCTTATCCCGCGAAGCGCGCCGACGGTCAGCCGCTGCGCATTGGCTGGGTGAAAGAACCGTGGGGTAAAGACAAGAAAGCTGAAACAGATGCCGCAGCCAAGCAAGCCATAGATTTGCTGGCCAATAACGGCGCTGCCCATGTTACCGAAGCATTGCTTCCGGAAGGCCCATGGGAAGCTGCGGGGGGCATTGTGGTCGCGGTGGAAGGGGCTGCGGCTTTTGGCAATTTGCTCGATTCGGGCAAGGTGATGGATCTCGCCGACCCCATCGGTCACATCGGCGGGTATGTAGGGCAGCACATTCATGCCTCCGACTACCTCCGAGCGCAACGAGTGCGCGGCATTCTGCAAAAGAAGATGGAGACGATTTTCGGGCAATTCGACCTGCTGGCTGCCGCTGGCGAAGCCACCACGGCTACCCCGCTCGATTTCAAACTAGATGACCCGTCGCTCAGCTTCGGCGACCCCATCGGAGGCATTGGCAATTTGTGCGGATTGCCTGCCATTAGCGTGCCTTGCGGTTTCCACGATGGCAAGCCGGTGAGCATACAATTTGTGGGTGCACCGCGCGCGGAAGTGAACGTCTTAGCTGCCGCTGTGCAGTTTCAAGCGCTTACCGACTGGCATGCCAAGCGTCCGCCGGTTACTTAGGGTTCTACGGTGGGTACCCCGCTCGCGCCATCGGTTATGCCCGTGATTCAAAGTTGTTATGGGCATCGCGCCGTGGTACGGCTATAATTTGGGGGTAAGTATTTGTTCGGTTGCAGATGTACCCCGGACGCCTGCCCGCTGGGCGCCCAAAACCCGCAGTATCAGGAGATTCCTCATGAAGTTGCGATTGCTGCTGGCATTCATTCTTTTTGCAGTGGGAATTCTGCCCGCCCAGACCTTCCGCGGCGCAATTCAAGGCACCGTTACAGACACCACTGGCGCTTCGGTCGCCGATGCTCAGGTGACCATCCTTAACACTGACACCGGGGCCAGGCGTGCCGTGGTTACCGATGCGGCTGGCAACTACAACGTCACCGAATTGCAAATCGGCAATTACAGCGTCACTGCCACTAAAGCCGGATTCCGCACCCAGACTTTGAAGGGCATTGCGGTCGGCGTTTCTGCCTCGCAGCGCGCCGATGTGGTGTTGACTCCAGGCAAAGTGGAGGAGACCGTTGAAGTAACTGCGGATGTGCCTTTGGTGGAGACCAGTGGCAACACCATTGGTGGAACTTTGGATGCGGCTCGGGTGGAAGCCCTGCCCGTAAACGGCCGCGACTTCACCAAGCTGCTGACTCTGGTTCCGGGCGCGGGCGCGGATGCCAGCTCGGTGAGTGACTCGGCGGGTTCCTTTGGCATCTTCGCGATCAACGGCAATCGGGGACGTTCTAACAACTATCTGCTTGACGGTACTGACATGAACGACGGCTACCGCAATGATCCGGCGATTAATGAAGCTGGCGTTTTCGGTACCCCGGCGACGATTCTTCCGGTGGATGCACTTGCCGAAGTCGCTATTCTTTCCAACGTAGAAGCGGAGTACGGTCGCAACTCCGGCGGCACCATCAATATGGTGACCAAGAGCGGCACCAACCAGTTGCACGGCTCCGTGTTCGAAGACTTCCGCAACACCAAGTTGAACGCCCGCAACTACTTCAACACCGCCGATCAGAAGCAGTATCCCTTCCACAACAATCAATTTGGCGGCGCTTTGGGCGGTCCCATCGTGAGCGATAAGACGTTCTTCTACGTCGCTTATGAAGGCCAGCGCGAAAGCGGCGGCTTGCCGAACGTGGAAAATGTACCGACGCAGGACCAGTTCAATAATTTTGAGGGCACCATTAACCCGGTGATCGCCGGTCTTCTGGCCCGCAATCCATGGGCGATCCCCGGTGGCGTTTACCCCACCAGCAATTCCGCCCTTACGGTGGTCAGCCCGTTCACCAATCGTGTGGATAGCATCATCGCCAAGATTGATCAGCATCTGGGCAGCAATGATCTGTTGAGCGGCCGCTACTTCTTTGGCAACTCCGATCAGAGCTTCCCGCTGGCATTGGGCGGCTCAAGCACGGCGGCTGGCTTTAACACGGTCACGCCTACAACTGTGCATCTGGTGGCACTAAGCTACACCCATGTGCTCTCCACCCGGTCCGTCTTCGAACTGCGTGGCGGCTACAACCGCTTCGTTGAGAGCTTCCAGCCACAGGATCATGCCTTTGATCCTTCCACCATCGGGCTGGTAACGAGCACGGGGCTTTCCAGCTTCGATTTCGGTCTGCCGCGCATTCAGATCAGCGACGTCGGCACCGCTATTGGCGGCAACAACTCGTTGCCCCGGCAGCGCGTGGATACCAACTCGCAGGCGATTGCCAACTACGGTTACAACACGGGCGCGCACAACTACAAGTTCGGTTACCAGTTCACGCGCACTTCCATCGCCCAGAACTACGACCTGGGCTATCGTGGCCGCTTGAAGTTCAGCAGTTTTGACAGCTTTCTTGCGGGTATCGTGGACAACGGCGCCCTGCAGTTCAGCGGCAATTCGCGCCGCCATACCCACCAGAACAACCAGAGCGTTTACTTTCAGGACAACTGGAAGATAAGCCGCCGTTTGACCTTGAACTACGGCCTGCGTTGGGACTACTTCGGCGTGGTGAAAGAGAAGAACAACCTGTTCAGCCTCTACGCCCCCGGCATCGGCCTGCAGCAGGTGGGCACCAGCGGAGCACCTTCTGGGCTGTATCCTGCGGACTACCACGACTTTGCTCCACGCTTGGGTATCGCGTATGACCTTCGTGGCGACGCCAAGACCGTGGTTCGCGCGGGTTGGGGCATCTACTACGATGGCGGCTCGCAGGACTTCTACCTCGGCCACTTCCCATACAACACGTTTAATCCCGGTCCTGCCTACAACGGCATCGGTCCGGCCGCCATCTCTTCTGGCTCTTTGAACAACGAAGGCCTGATTGTTTCTGGGCAGCCAATCTTCGGCAACTTCTCGCCGACGACGGATGCGTGGACGGTGGATCGCAAGCTGCGCACGCCTTATGTACAGAACTACAACCTGAATGTGCAGCAGGCCATCAGCAATGGCGTGAGTGTGCAATTGGGCTACGTTGGTTCCACCGGCAAACACCTGTATCGCTTCCGCGACATTAACCAGCCCAACATCACCACGGGTGTGTTCCCGGACTCGAACTTCAACTACATCAACAACTTTGAATCCACTGCGTTTTCCAACTACAACGCCTTGCAGATGACGTTGAACATCCGCAACTATCACGGGTTCAGCTCGCAAGTGAACTACACCTGGTCGCACTCGATTGATAACGCGTCGGACGGGGAAGACTTTGTACCCAACGCCGCCCAGCCCGACAACAGCTACAACCCGCGGGGTGAGAAAGCCAACTCGAACTTCGATGGCCGTCACCGCTTTAGTCTCGACTTCAGCTACGCGGTGCCGAACGCGAAGAACCTTGGAGCATTTGGCAAGGGCTGGTCGCTCAACGGCATTCTGCGCATCGCAGATGGTGAGCCCTATAACCTGAGCTCGTTTAATGGTTTTAACAACTCAAACCAGTTCTTCGAGCGTCCTGATGTCGTCGGCAACCCCTACGCCGGGACGGGTGGGCCGTTCAGATTGTTGAACCTCTCAGCCTTCTCCGCCCCCTGTAACTACAATGCCGACCAAGGTTTCTGCGATTCCACCAACCCGAACTATCACTTTGGTAGCCTGCGTCGGAATGCGTTTGTCGGCCCCGGCTTCAAAAACTTCGACTTCTCCATCGTGAAGTCCACCAACCTGTTTAGCGAGAAGGTGAAGTTGCAACTTCGCGTGGATGCCTTCAACCTGTTCAATCATGCCAACTTTGCCAATCCGCTGCTGCCGAACTTTGCCGTGGATTGGACCGCGAACGGGATTGACGCCAATGGCCGCGGCCAAGGCTTCCTGGCGGCGGGTGCGACTCCAGACGTAGGCATCGGGAACCCGTTCCTGGGAGGCGGTGGTTCCCGCAACTTCCAGCTCGGTGCCAAGATCGTCTTCTAGGCGCATGCGCTCTGTAACTCTCCTCCGGCACGGCCCTTGGCCGTGCCGGTTTTCTTTTACTGGCTACGGCTTTGGCAGCGGATTCAAGGGACAACCCGATTAGCCACAAAAGCGACACCCACAGAACTGGCCCTTCCGCAAGCACAAATCAGACAGTCACGAAAAATTTATGTTTAAAACTTTCCAAAATGGAACCAGCCTGTGTATGATGGTGTCGCCAGCCGGGTGTGCCCTCCGTTCACACTTCCCGATAATAGGCAAGATGCAAGGTCAGACTTGCGAAAAGAGTTGTGCAAAACTCACTTGGGTAGGGAACGACTTTTATGGCTTGGGCCAAGCTTAAGGCAGGGGTGTTGCGGCTGGAAACTACATCGGGTCCGCGATATCTGAAACTCAACATGACGCAGCGGCTACGCGCGCTGTGGATTTTTCGCAACTTCCGGGCGCTGGCGCTTCACAACTTGTACGGCTGGCAAAAAGAACTGCTGGAACAGCTTTGCGGCAGCAATGAGTTCGTCTCGTGGAAGGGAATCGAAAGCGCCCGCGTCATTGGTACGCTGCAAAAGGTACACTACGCAGTGCTTGTGCGTTCTGCGTCGGGCTCGAGCGCTTTAGACGTGGCCATTGCCGACCGGCAGGCGCGAGCCAGCCGAGGTAATTGGTAATGCTGCATCCGGCCAGCCGCCTAAAGTGCTGGCAGAATCAAGCCCCTGCACTCTCCACAGCCGATGCGGCGGAAGCCCTCTGATTCCGCGTAGGCGCGGATTGTTACTTCATCTCCATCCTGCAAAAACTTGCGGGTTTCACCGGTAGGCAGAGCCAGCGGCTCGGTGCCGCGCCACGTCAGCTCCAGCAGGCAACCGCGCGAGTCCTTCGCCTCGCCAGAGACAGTTCCGCTGCCCAACAGGTCGCCGGGACGCAGGTTGCAGCCATTGCTGGCATGGTGGGCCAGCATCTGCGCAAGTGTCCAATAAAGGTCGCGCAGATTTCCCCGGCTTAGTCGCAGCGCGGGGATATTTTCCTGCCGCATCTTGGCCGAGCTGAGCCACAACTCCACTGTTAGATTGATGCCGCCGTGGTCGTGGTTGTTGGCATCGCTCAGGTAGGGCAACGGCGCGGGGTCGCCTTCGGGCCGCGCGAATGCTGGAACGCGGAAGGGTGCGAGCGCTTCCATCGTAACCACCCATGGTGAGATGCTGCTGGCAAAATTTTTGGCCAGGAAGGGACCGAGCGGCTGGTACTCCCAGGTTTGCATGTCGCGCGCCGACCAATCATTCAAGATGCAAACGCCGAAGATACGGGTCTCGGCTTTGGCGAGCGGAATCGGCTCGCCAAGTGCGTTGCCCTGCCCCACGAAGCATCCGATTTCCAGTTCGTAGTCGAGTCGTTTGCTGGGGCCAAATTCGGGTGGTTGCTCGGCACTGTCACGAGTCTGTCCGCTGGGGCGACGCACCGGGGTGCCGCTCACCACAATAGACGAGGCGCGCCCGTGGTAGCCGATGGGAATGTACTTGTAGTTGGGTAGTAGTGGGTTTTCAGGCCGGAACATGCGACCTACATTGGTGGCGTGGAAGACTGAGGCGTAGAAGTCGGTATAGTCGCCAATATGCGCGGGCAGCAGCATTTGCAGCCCCGCTTGCGGCAACACGCAGTCACCCACCAATTGCCGCAGATTGGCATCCGCCCTCGAACCGAGCAGACGCTGGAGCTGACGGCGCAACGCGCTCCAAGCGTCTGGCCCCAACGCCATCAGCGAGTTCAGTGTGACCTCGCCGCAGGCGTTGAGCACCCGCTCGCCCAGCTCGTCACAACCGTCAAGCTCTTCAAGACCGTCACGACCGTCAAGCTCGTCAAGCAGACCAAAGCTGGCAGCGGCATGCAGGTCCAGTACGGAATTACCAATCGCCACACAAATATGCCCGCCATTCGCCGTCGCGAATACCCCGTAAGGCAGGTTCTGGATGGGGAAGTCTGCTTCTGGCAGATTGGCAGAGTCCACCCAACTGGTCAGTTTGGGGTCGTGGGTCTGGTTGGGAGCGTAAGAAGATGAGTCTGCTGAAAAGGACATACCATTATGATTACGCGCCGGGGCACGAAGGGCAAGTGCGGGATTTCGATGTTGCACCCCGCGCCGTGAATCGGGCGGCGCGGGGTGCAAGAAGCAGTTAGTAGCCAATGCTCATCTGGCCCCGCTGGTTTTAGAGGCATCGCGTACTGCGGCGGTGACGTGATGGCCGCGTGAGAGCAGTTCCGTAAGAATGCGGCTTCCCGCCATTCCGGTCGCGCCATAAAGGACTACGTGCACGGGTGGTCTCCTCAATCTCCTCAAATGCTAAGTTACAGAATAGAGATGCGGGTGTGCTCGCGTTCGTCGCAAGCTCTTTTCCATAACTGAGGCAGCAACCTGACTGGTGCAGCGCGGCGTGAAAGTTATGGCAGCAATCGCAGAGCGCGCAGATCTGCCACTGGCTCTTCAAACGAACAAGAGCCAAAGGCAATCGCAAAGTTGGTTCGGAAGTCGGCGATTTGTTCGGTAGTGAGCGACCCGCCATTCCATGCAAGGCCGATGCTGGTAAAAGTGCATTCGCTGGCATCGGGACGGTTGAAGATGGGGGCAGCTTGCGCCACGTCGGCACCCAGCCACAGCAAGCCAGCAGCCACAAATAGATTGAGGAAGCCATGCATCTTGCCGCAGGCTGCGTCCGGCTCATAGGTCAATGGATAGTTGCCCACCGTTGCGTGATGCAGTCCGGCGGTGGCTTTGAAGGCGAGCCTGCGCTCGGCGCACCCAGCCATAAAACCCAGCACATCTTCGGCAGCAGGAACCATTTCCGTCTTCACGCCGCCAGTGCGAATCTTGCCGCGAATCGCGCCGTCTGAATGTTGACCTGCCGCAACCATGGCGTCGAGAAACGTCGCGCAGCCCTCAGCGTTCAGGTCAGCGAATTCCAAATAGGCGTTGATGGAAGCCGGAAGGAGCCGAGCGATGCGATCCGCATCCTTTGGGGTGTTCAACCTGCATTCGATGGAATCAATTTGCGCGCGGTTGGTGGCGGCATGCTTGGCGTTGAAGGCGCGGATGGCGCCAAGGTCATTCTCCATGCTCTCGCCAACGAGGGCGCTGATGTGCCACTCGCATCCGTGCTCATTCCAGAACGGTGTGGCTGCCACTTCAAACTCCGCCAGCCGCGCTGCCGGTACAATGAAGCGCGCCAACATCCATTGCTCTGGGCTGAGCCTGTATCGGGCGTAGTTCGCCACGGCGGGAGCCATGCCCAGCCCGGCGGGCGGGAACAGCCCCGCATAATCCACGAGGGATGAGAACAGAGCGCGAGCAGAGGCGGGTGTGGGCACAGGACTAGGGCTTCCCGTTAAACCGCTTAGGAATATCTTGCCAGCACTCGTAGTATTCGTGTTGCAACTCTGCGGTGGCCAGCGCGTGTTGCGTCACTTTTACAACGAAGCGGGTTTCGAACATAAAGGCCAGTGTGTCTTTCAGGTACACCGGCTTCAGGTCGGCTTCGGTCGCAGAGTGCACGGTTGCGGCATCTGGCCCGTGGCCACTCATGCAGTTATGAAGGCTGGCACCGCCGGGTAAAAAGCCTTCGGCCTTGGCGTCGTACTCGCCGCGAATCAGACCCATGAACTCGTTCATAAAGTTGCGGTGGAACCACGGCGGGCGGAAGGTGTTTTCCGCAACCATCCAACGTGGAGGAAAGATGACGAAATCGCAATTGCCTGTGCCCGGAATTGACGATGGTGCAGTCAGCACGGTGTAGATCGAGGGGTCAGGATGATCGAAGGTCACCGAATTGATGCAGTTAAAAAGCGCCAGATCATACTTGTAAGGAGTCCAGTTGCCGTGCCACGCCACCACGTTCAGCGGCGAATGGTTGATCTCGGCCTCCCACAAGCGGCCTTGGAACTTATTAATGACGCGGAAGTCGCCGTCGAGGTCTTCAAACGCGGCCACGGGCGCCAGAAAATCGCGCGCATTCGCTAGTCCATTGGCACCGATGGGGCCGAGGTCGGGCAGTCGAAAGTAAGGCCCGTGATTTTCGCAGATGTAGCCGCGAGCTTGCGGGTCGAGCACTTCCACGCGAAACTTGTTGCCACGGGGGATGACCACAATCTCGCCGGGTGCAACCTCCAGAATTCCCATCTCCGTATGAAAGCGCAGCTTGCCGAGTTGTGGCAGGATCAGCAATTCGCCATCGGCATCATAAAAGTAACGGCCTTGCATGGATTTGTTGCAGGCATAGATGTGAATCGCCACGCCTGCGTGGGTGCCTACATCGCCGTTGCCGCCGAGCGTCATCAAGCCGTCCACAAAGTCGGTGGGTGTGGTGGGCAGCGCGAAGGGCGACCAGCGCAACTGGTTCGGCGTGGAGTGAACTTCGTTGAAGGGAGTGCTGCGCAAAAAGCCCTGCGTGCGTTCCACAAACGGCTTGTGCATTACGCTGGGCCGGATGCGGTACATCCACGAACGCCGGTTGATGTGGCGTGGTGAGGTGAATGGCGTGCCCGAAAGCTGCTCAGCATAAAGCCCATACGGAGGCCGCTGTGGCGAGTTCATGCCCTGCGGCAACGCGCCGGGCATGGCTTCGGTGGCGAACTCGTTGCCGAAGCCGGATTGGTATTGCAGTGCTTCGCTCATCAGAACGATTCCTCGGCGGCGCAAGCCGCTCAGTGTTCTACAAAGTTCTACAAATTTCCGCGGCGTTCCTGTTCCATCTCGATAGACTCGAACAGCGCCTTGAAGTTGCCTTTACCGAAGCCCTTGCAGCCTTTGCGCTGGATGATCTCAAAGAACAGTGTAGGGCGGTCTTCCACCGGCTTGCTGAAGATTTGCAGCAGGTAGCCTTCGTGGTCGCGATCCACCAGAATGCCCAGTTTTTTGATGGCATCAATGGATTCGTCAATCTCCCCGACGCGGTCTCGCAGCACCTCGTAGTAGGTGTCTGGTACTCGTAGAAAGTCAATGCCGTTGGCGGTGAGCTTGCCGACGGTTTCAATCTCGTCTTTACACTGCAACGCCACGTGCTGCACGCCGGGGCCGCCGTACCATTCCAGATATTCCTGAATCTGGCTCTTGCGTTTGCCCGCCGCTGGCTCGTTGATAGGGAACTTCACCGAGTAGGAGTCGTCGCTCATCACAATGGACATCAGCGCGGAATATTCGGTAGAGATGTCTTTGTCGTCGAAGGTGATGTAGCGGTGGAAGCCGAGCACGTCGGCATAGAAGTTCGCCCACTTTTCCATCTCGCCGAGGCCGACATTGCCCACCATGTGGTCAATGCGCAGAATGCCGAGATCTTGTTCCGGAATTGGCGCAGCCGCAAAGCCAGGCAGGAAGGGGCCGTTGTAGTCCTTATAGCTAAGGATGGAATGGATAGTGTCACCATAGGTGTGGATGGCGGCGCGGCGCATGGTGCCATGCTGGTCGCTCCAGTCGTGAGGCTCTTCCACGGGTTTGGCGCCGCGCTCAATCGCGGCGGCGAAGGCTACGTCGCAGTCGAACACTTCAAATGCGATATCTTTCACGCCATCGCCATGCTTGGCGATGTGTTCAGTAATGGGACCGTCGGGCGTCATCGGCGTGGTCAACATAAAGTTAACCTTGTTCTGCGTGAGCACGTAACTGGTGCGGTCACGCAGGCCGGTCTCCAGGCCCGCGTAGGCGGCTTGCGAGAATCCAAAAGCCTTGCGATAGTAATAAGCCGACTGGCGGGCATTCCCCACCCAGAATTCCACGTGATGAATGCGCTTGAGCTTGAGCGGATTGGTTCCCATGATGCCCCTTAAAAAGCCAAACTTTCTGGCGCCAGGCCAGATGGAGATCGTCTCTGGCGCACCTCATCCATGGTAACGCCGCGAGGGTGATTGCGAAAATACGGTTCCGAAGGCGCAAAGCCGCTGGAGCGCGCATTCGTTAAGCTTGGCTGCATTCTGCTTTACGAACGGAGGCCTGTGCGGCGCACGGGAAGCGAGCCAAGCTAAAAGTGGGCAGAGCCGAGGGGACGGCGAAATCCACAGGCGGCGCAGCGCTGATCGCGTGGGGCCAAATCGGAATGCTATAATCGGAGAGTTGTTTCTGCACCAACGGTTCCCCCACCGGGCCACTCGGACTTCCGAGATCCACCAAAGCGCGGGCGCGTAGCTCAACTGGCAGAGCAACTGACTCTTAATCAGTAGGTTGTAGGTTCGATTCCTACCGCGCTCACCAAATTCACTTGCAAGCACTTGCTGTGGTTTGGCTTGGCGGGCGCACGGTGCTCACTCTGGGTCAAAATGACTCGCGGGAGTAGACTTACTCTGTGGCTCCCGGCAAGCGACAATCTGGCCCGACGATTCGCGACGTGGCGCGTGAGTGTGGCGTTTCGATCGCCACAGTTTCCACGGTACTGAACAATGCACCCTTGGCGCGATACATTTCTGCCACCACCAAACAGAATATAACGCGTGCGGCCAAGTTACTGGGCTACCGGCCGAATTTGCTGGCACGATCTCTGCAAAGCATGCACAGCCAGACGGTTGGGTTAATGGTTTCCGACATTCTTGACCCCTACTGCGTGCCCATTCTTCGGGGCATAGAAAGCGCGCTCTTTCAGTCGCCATACATGCCGATTCTCACCGACTTTCAGAATGATCGCAGCCGCTTTGAGCGCAGCTTGGAGATGCTGCTGGAGCATCGCGTCGAGGGCATTCTGCTGGTGGCCAACTGGTTGTTTGTGGATGTGAACCTTTTGGTTGACTTGGAAAGCCGGAACATTGCCACGGTGATTATTGGTCGGCAACTGAAGAGCACCACCACCAGTTCGGTGATTGTGGACAACGAAGCCGGAGCCTATGCCGCGTTGGAGCATTTGTATTCCTTGGGACATCGCCGCATAGGATTTATTGGCGGCCCGCCGACGTTGGGCGACACCGCAGAACGCTGGCGCGGCGTCCAGAGCTTTGCCAAGTCGCACAAGTTAACCGTGGAAACCAAGTTGCGTGCCGATCTGCCAGAGTCGGCATTGCCGCTTTCCAGTTTTGACGCCGGGTGCCGGATCGTCGAGGACTGGCTAAAGCGCAAGCGGCAGTTTACGGCGGTGATGGCGTTTGACGACCTAACTGCACTGGGAGTGGTGCGTGGACTGAAGCGCGCCGGCATTTCTGTGCCCGGCCAGTGTTCGGTGATTGGCTTTGATGATGTAATGCCAGCCGCGGTCAGCACGCCAAGGCTCACCACGATTCGCCAGCCCATGGAAAGTATGGGTGCCACCAGCGTACACCTGCTGCTGGATGCCTTGAAGGCCTTGGCTGAGAAGCAGGTTGCGCAGGCTGAGCATCGGGTCTTACCTGCGGAACTCGTGGTGCGCGAGTCCACCGCTGCAAACACCGCTGCAAACACCGCAATTTAAAAAATCAATTCCCCCCCGTTGACAGCCAGTATTAAAACGTTTCACTATAAATAGAGAAAGTTCATTTGCTGGGGCTGATTGCTCTCCATCCTCCAGCCAAAGAGGGTTGCCTATGCCGTCTTTTCTTCGTCAGTCTGCCATTCTTCCGCTTCGTTGCAATTCGTTTGTCATGCTCGCTTTCGTTGCCGTGCTCGGCCTTTTCGCCATACTGGCGGCTCCAACCCGCAGCTTCGCGCAAGAAGTTACCGGTAACATCCTCGGCACGGTGACCGATCCAAGCGGTGCCGTGGTGCCCGGTGCGGCCATTACGATTACCAACTTTGAAACGGGGGCGGTTCAGCGCAAGATGACCACCAACGCGGTGGGAGAGTTTGTAGCCCCGCTGCTGCCGGTGGGTCATTACGCGGTGAAGGTCGAGGCTAAGGGGTTTAAGACCTACACCGAATCTGGCATCGTGCTCAACGTGAACGACCGAAGCACATTGCGGGTGCAGCTCACCCCGGGCAGTGTCACCGAGAGTGTGGACGTGAAAGCCGATGCCCTGCAGGTGGATACGCAAACCGTCGCAGCGACGGGCCTGATTACTGGCCGACAAATTCGCGAGCTGGCGCTGAAGAGCCGCAACTATGAAGAACTGGCCGCCCTCATGCCGGGTGTTACCACCGACATCAGTGACACGCTTTACGTTGGAGTGAGTGCCCCCAGCGGCGGCACCAACGAGGTGGGCTTCTCGCTGAATGGCAGCTTGGGATCGCAGAATAATTGGACGATTGACGGTGCCGACAACGTGGATCGCGGCGGCAATTTCACTCTGCTAAATTATCCCAGCGTAGACGCGATCAGTGAATTCAAGGTGCTGCGCGGTAATTACAACGCTGAATACGGACGCGGATCTGGTGGCCAAATCAACGTGATCACCCGCTCTGGCGAGTCGAAGTTTCATGGCACTCTGTATGAGTTCTTTCGCAATGATGCGCTGGATGCCAATACCTGGCTGAACAATCAGGCAGGTGTGGCGCGCACCCCGCTTCGCTACAACGACTTTGGGTACACGTTCGGTGGGCCGCTGTACATTCCCGGCCATTACAACAAAGACCGCAGCAAGACGTTTTTCTTCTTCTCGCAGGAATTCCGCCGGGTAAAGGAGGCGGCGGGCAGTCAGGCCGTGGTCGCTACCGCCGATGAACGTGGCTTGAACAACGGTGGCATCCCGACCTTTACCAACGCGGTGTGCTTGGACGCAGCCTGCAGCACCACCGGCACTCAGATTCCTCTGAACCGGATCAACCCGGCGGCATCCGCGTACCTAAAAGATCTGTGGGCGTATGTGCCGCTGCCCAATTCGCCGACCGATCCGCATGTGTTGATTGCCAATGGCAAGAACACTTTCAACTACCGGCAAGAAATCATCCGCATTGACCATAACTTTAGTCCGAGACTGCAACTCTCAGGCCGCTATATCAACGATTCGATTCCCACCATTGAGACGGGCGGATTGTTCAATGGAAATCCAATCCCTAAAGTGGCCGAAACGGCGACGAATTCGCCGGGCCGCAGCTTTATTGCGCGTGCGACCATGACGTTTACGCCCACCCTGCTGAATGAATTTGCCTACGCATATTCCTACGGTGGCGTAGTCAGCAGCAATACCGGGCGACTGCCGTACTCGGCCTCGCCAGATGTAGCAGCGGCCATTACGCTGCCATTTGAGAACACGCTGAAGCGCATCCCGAATTTGGGCTTCAATACGCTTTCCGGGGTTTCGGGCTTTGGCGACTATCGCGACTTTAATCGCAATTTCAACTTCTTCGACAACCTGACCAAGATCGCCGGACGCCACACCCTGAAGTTTGGTGCTTCCATGCACTGGTATCAGAAGTCAGAGAATGCGGCTGGCAACAACTCGGGCAGCTTCGGATTCGCGGCACAGCAGAATTCCACTGCCGACCCGATTGAGCAAGAGTGGGCGAACTTCCTGCTGGGCATAGCGTCAAATTTCTCGCAGCTCTCGACCGACTTCCACGCGGAAATCCGGCAGAAGCAGTTTGAGGCATACGCGCAGGATGAATTCCGCTACCGCCCCAACATCACGTTGAGCTACGGCGTGCGCTACTCGCTCTTCCGCCAGCCTACCGATGCCAATGGCCGCGCCACCAGTTTTGATCCAGCCAAGTTCGTCGCCGGAAACGCCGCGACCATTGATGAGAATGGCAACCTATGCACGCTGGCGACCGCGCCCTGCGCTGGGGGAGTGACTCCGAACGCAAACTACGATCCGTTGAATGGCATTATTATCGGCGGCAAGAACTCGCCTTACGGCAGCGCAATCTCGTCGCAAAACTATAACTTGTTTGCGCCGCGCCTCGGCGTGGTTTGGGATCCGTGGAAGAATGGCAAGGCCTCAATTCGCGCTGGTTACGGCATCTTCGTGGAAGCGCCAGCCGTAGGCTACGTGGAGAATAACCTGTTCGGCAATCCTCCGTTCGTGAGCAACATCAACATCAACAACACCACGCTCGACAACCCCGGTGCGGTGGCTGCGGATAACTCCTCGGTACTCACCATCGCCGGCGCACAGGGCAAGTGGAGGCAGCCGTACACCCAGCAGTGGAATCTCGACTTTCAGCGTGAGCTGCCAGGCGGCGTGTTGGCCGACGTCGGCTATTACGGCAGCCGGGGCAACCACATTATCGCTTTAGTGAATATTAACCAGCCGCAGCCGGGGGCGTATCTGGGCAATGCGGTGCTCACCAACAGCCCCGCTTTTACCGGCGAAGGCAATGTGATTGACTCCAATAACTCCAACTTGATTAACCTCGTCCGGCCCTATCAGGGTTGGTCGGCCATTAATGTGTATCAGCCCAGCTTCAACCTTTTCTACCATTCGTTGCAGGCGAGCTTGCAGAAGCATATTGGCGACAACTCGCTAATTTCGCTGAACTATACATGGTCGAAGGCGCTGACCGATGTGCCGAATGACCCCAACTTTTCGACGCCGCCGGATACTTCTCTGCTGCACAACGAATACGGGCCGTCGCGCTTTGACCGTCGCCACGTGTTCAACGCAAACGTGGTCTATGACCTGCCCTTCTTCAGCCACGCGCAGGGATTTACCCGCACGGTTCTGGGCGGATGGGAAGTCTCGGGTATCGTGTACGTCAGTTCCGGTGGATATCTGACGCCCGGCACCACCTCGCCGCTTGATCCCGGCGGCGTGGGTTTGGCGGGCGGTAATCGGCCGGACATCATCGGCAACCCCAACGTAGGCGCGCCACACACGGCGGCGGAGTGGTTTAATACGGCCACCATTCAGGACGTTCCGGCAGGGCAGATTCGTTCCGGCAATGCCCATCGCAGCAGCATTTTAGGCCCCGGATCGCAGAAGTGGGATACATCTTTGTTCAAGAACTTCAGCTTCACCGAGCGCATCGGTTTGCAGTTCCGTGCGGAAGCATTCAACGTCTTCAATCACGTGAACTACAGCGCGATTGACGCTACGCTCGGCAGCCCAACCTTCGGCCGCGTGGTAGGGACGCACGACCCGCGCATTCTGCAGGTTGCGCTTAAGCTGACGTTCTAGTTCTGCCTCCACCACGCGCAGACTGGCATTCCATGCTGGTGTGCGCGTAAAGTTTGTGCTTCGCTATTTGCACCGTCTGCAAGCGATCGAGGAAGCCCCATGAATCGTTACGCCCTATTGTTGTTCACTGCGCTGAGTGTTGTGGCCGCTGCTTTTGGCGGCGAATCCGCCGAACCCGCGGCCGGTTTGCGCCTCGCCTTGCACAAGGGCTGGGCGATGCAATCGTCGTGCAAGCTCAGCGCGCCGGATGGCGTGACGATCTCAGAGTCTGGCTTCGCTACCAAGTCTTGGATTCCCGCGGAGGTGCCCACGACCGTGCTCGCCGCACAGTTAGCTGCGGGTGTCTTCGCCAAGGATTTTGCCGACCCGCTAGTGGGCAAGAACTTTCGCAAAATTCCCGGTACGGACTATCCGATTGGCTCGAATTTCTCGAACCTGCCAATGAGTAAGGATTCGCCCTATGCGTGTTCGTGGTGGTACCGCACGGAATTTCACGTGCCCGCGGGCGACGCAGGTCGCCAATGGGCGTTGCACTTTAAGGGCATCAACTATCACGCTAATATCTGGCTGAACGGCAAGAAAGTGGCTGACGCAAAGGATGTGGCCGGTGCTTACCGCATCTACGAGTTCAACGTGACGGCAGCGTTGAGGCCGGGCGCGATGAATGTGCTGGCAGTGGAAACGTTCGCGCCTATCGAAACTGACCTTGGCGTGAATTGGGTGGACTGGAATCCCATGCCTGCGGACAAGGAAATGGGCCTTTGGGGTGAGGTCTATCTCACGTCATCGGGGCCGGTGGCGTTGCGCTATCCGCAAGCTGTTACGCATCTGCCGGACGCATCTCTGAAGTATGCCGAAGTAACTCTCAATGTGGAAACTGCCAATCAGGCCGCGAAGCCGGTCGAAGGCAAGCTGAGTGCGTGGTTCGACGGAGTGCGGGTGGAGCAGACCGTAGCGCTGGCGGCAGGCGAGTCGCGCACCATTACATTTGCACCGGAGCAATTTCCCGCGCTCAAGCTGAAGAATCCGACCCTGTGGTGGCCAGCCGAAATGGGGGCACCCGCGCTGCAGACTCTGCATGCAGAGTTCACCGTCGGCGGCAAGCGTTCTGACGAAGCTTCCGCACACTTTGGCCTCCGGGAAGTGACGTCGGAGATCAACGACAAGGGCGCGCGATTGTTCCGCATCAACGGCAAGCCAATATTGATTCGCGGAGGGGGCTGGTCGTCTGACATTTTTCTGCGGCACAATTTGCAGCGGCTGGAAACGGACTTTGCATACGTGCGCGATATGCACTTAAACACGATTCGGCTGGAAGGCAAGCTAGAGACGGACGACTTTTTTGATCTGGCGGATCGGCATGGCATTTTAGTAATGGCAGGTTGGTGTTGCTGCGACCACTGGGAGCATTGGGATAAGTGGCAGCCCGGTGATCTCGACATTGCGCGTGAATCTCTACGCACACAAGCCTTGCGCCTGCGTAGCCATCCCAGCCTGCTGGTGTGGCTGAATGGCAGTGACGGACCGCCACCGGCGAATGTAGAGTCGGCCTACATCGCAGCGCTGAAGGAAGCTCATTGGCCCAACCCCTCCATCTCTTCGGCGTCGGGCACGCCGACCACAGTTACGGGCAACTCAGGCGTGAAGATGACCGGGCCGTATGACTACGTTTCGCCAAATTATTGGCTGATTGACCATGACAAGTTTGGCGGCGCATTTGGCTTCAATACAGAAACCAGCCCCGGCCCAGCGATTCCCACCGCGAAGTGTCTGAAGAAGATGCTGGATAAGACTGACGCATGGCCTATGGATGAGGTTTGGGACTTTCATGCCGGTGGCGAAGGCTTCAAGAATCTGGGAGTGTTCAACGGCGCGCTGCGTGCGAGTTACGGCAATCCCGCGAACCTCGACGACTACGTGAATAAGTCACAGCTGATGACCTACGACGGCGAACGTGCGATGTTTGAGGCATACGGTCGCAACAAGTATGCGGCGACTGGCGTGATCCAATGGATGCTGAACAATGCGTGGCCATCGCTCATCTGGCATCTGTATGACTACTACCAGCAGCCTGCGGGCGGATACTTTGGCACCAAGAAGGCCTGCGAGCCGCTGCATATCCAATATTCTTACGACGACCATTCAGTCGTGCTGGTGAACTCAACGCAGAGCGCGGTGTCAGGTTTAGTGGCGACTGCCAAAGTCTTCGACGCAGCGCTCAAGCCGACCTTCCGCCAGCCGAAGACAGTGAAGGCTGAATCCGACAGTTCAGAGCGGGTGCTGCTGATTCCGGACGAAGCGCTGAGTGGAGACTCGATCCACTATGTGCAACTGGAGTTGCGCACCACGGCGGGTAAGCTGGTGAGCGCGAATTTCTATTGGATTCCTGCCAAGCATACCGAATATGACTGGGCCAAGACCCAGTACACGCACACGCCTGCGTTCGCGTATGAAGACTTGAAGGCCTTGCAATCGTTGCCCAAGGTGGCACTGCGCGCAACTGCCACTTCTGTGGCAACATCAGGCAAGGACGATGAGTCCCGCGTTACCGTCCACAATCCTAGCCACAGTCTTGCGCTGCAGGTCGCGCTGGAGTTGGAAACAGAGTCCGCGAAGGGTACCGTTCCTGCGCCCATTCTGTGGGAAGACAATTACTTCGCTCTGATGCCGGGCGAATCGCGCACGGTGACGGTGACCTACCCGCATGAGGCAAAGCCAGCGAGCATTCACCTCGGCGGATTCAATGTGGTGGAAGCGAGCATTGCGAGCGGTCTGGAGCACTAAGCCTCGACCGCCCGCGCGTACAGTTCGCTCACTTCTGTTGGCTACTGCACGGTGAAGGTTACCGTCGTGCTGTGGCTTAGTGTTCCTGATGTGCCAGTAACCACGACATTGTATTGACCGGCTGGTGTGCCGGGACTTCCCCCACCGCCTCCGCCACTGCTGCTGCCACCACCGCAGGCAGCCAAGATCATGCAGAGTGTGAGCCCGCCCGCCAGCAATCCTGCTTGCAGCCATCGCCGAGTGCCGAATCGCAGAGCAAACAGGCTTATTCCAAGCAGAGGAAGCCAAAGCGCCGCAAACACGCTAATGCTGCGGGTCGGTTTAAGGGATGCCACGATGGGGGCAGTGGTGGTGATCTTCAGCGTACTTGTGGTTTGTCCAGCTGCGATTGGGGTGCTGGTGCATGTGGTGAGCGCAGGCAGGGCACCGCACTTGAGGGTCACCGTGCCGGAAAAGCCATTGGCGGAAATTTGGGTGATGACGTAACTCACCGAGCCACCCGCCACGATGGTAGTGGAGCCTTGCGGGGCAGAGGAGAGCGCGTAGTCCGGCCCGTTGACTGTAACCGCCACCGAGGTGCTATGGGTCAGTCCGTTGGAAGTGCCTTGGATGGGAAGAGGAAACATGGTGGTGCCAGCTGCGACCGTGCTGGCCGCGGAGATCGTGAGGGTGACCGCAACGGTTCCGTTGAGCGGTGGGGTGGCAGGGTTCGGTGTGAACCCGCAAGTAATACCCATCGGCGCTCCCGGACAACTGAGCGTGATGGCACCGCTGAAGCCGAGGAACGACGTTAGGTTAAATTTGATGGTTGTGCTGCCCGATGCGCTCACGGTGGCCGCGCTGGTGGTGCCAAAGGAGAAGTCGGTAGCGGTGGCAGTCAGTGCCAACCCTTGCGTTTGCGTTACGAATGCGCCTGGGGTGGAGGGTGCAGCGGCCACCGAAAGGTGCGACGTCCCCAACGGGGTGCCCGCGCTAGTGGTGACGGTCAAAGTGCTGGTAGTGCCCGACGTGCCGGGCGTGAGCGTGGCGGGCGCAAACGCACACGTCGTGCCAGCAGGAAGCGACCCGCAACTTAGCGTGGCGGCACCGGTGAAGCCATTGACCGCCGTCAGCGTGATGACGGCGGTCCCTATACCACCGCGCAAAAGCGTGAGTGACGCGGGGTTGGGAACACTGAGCGTGACGCCTGCCTTCGGAACGCCGATCAAAGGAATGCTCCACAAGCCGCGCCCGTAGGTGGAGGCGCGCAATTCAGCGACGGCACCGTGGTTGAAGGTACGCAACTGCGTCACTGGTACGTTGGGCAGGGAGGTAGCATACTGCGCCCACGAGGTTCCGCCGTTCTGGCTGACAAAGACACCAACGTCGGTGCCAGCATATAGCGTGCTGCCGTCAATGGGGTCCAGCGCGAGGCTGACGACCGGCACATCCATCAAGTTGCCAGTGATATCAGTCCAAGTGCTGCCCAAATCCACAGTCTTCCAGATATGGCCGCCGGTGTGGCCAAGAAAGCCCATAATGCTGGCGTAAGCGGTGCGCCCGCTAGCATCGTTTACGCGATCAACCAGCACACTGCCCACATCAAAATTGCCGGGATTGATGGTGCCGGTAACGTCGATCCAGGCGCCGGAGCCGCTATCGCTGCTGGCTGAAACAAAGACCCGGCCGCTAGGCACTGTCATGTCAGCGGCGCCGGTGGTCCCAACAAAAATCGTTTGGGAGCCATTGACCGTGGTGAATCCCCCGGCATCCAGCGAGGTCACCAGATTGAGTCCGCTAACATTGCAGACACCTGTGGTGAAGCCACCAAATTCCGGACTGATGGCGGTAAACGGACCACCATTGCCAGCACCGCGGTAGACCCGGCATGTACCCAGCAGCAGGTTCGAGGAGAGCTGAGGGTCGAGGACAAACGGCGTAAAATGCTGGGTTAGCTCTCCGAACCAAGGCGCCGTGCCAGAAGTGACTGGATTCAAGCTGCCTTCAATGCAGCCGAGAACCGGCGAATCGCCGACGCTGCAAAGGTTCAGCTGGGCGAAGGGAAACGATTGGTACCAATTGTTGGAGTTGACTGGGTCAATTTCCACCGGGCCGCCATCGGCGCCGGGCAGAGCTATTTCCGTCCAGGTGGTGGCGGAAAGCGGGCCGGTGCCAAAGCGCGGATTCTGGTTATAGGCCTGCGCCACCACGCCGGTGCCGTTGCCCTGCAGTCCGGTCATAAAGCCGGTCGAGTCAGAAGCATCTTGCGCAAAACCTGAAAGCTCGCTGACCGAACCCAGTGTTCCATTCAGGCTATCAATCGGATTTGTGCCGCTGAGTGTGTTGTCACACACAGTACTGACGCCACCCTTGTTTAGTGCGAGGCCGCTCAGCGCGCGATACACGCCGCCATCGTTGCCAAAATACAGAATTGCGTCGCTACCGGCCTTCAGCGCAAAGCCGGCGGCATGCTGACTTGGGTGCATGTGCGCGGTGGTGGCCTTTGCGTCGGGGCCACAGCCAAAGACGTGCGTCAAGTTGATGAAGCCAGCTGTGGAAGTGATGCCCGGCGTGGAGGTGCAGAGGTTGGCGGTGTCAGTCGCAGCCGCGTTGTTGACTGTGCACTTGTAAAGATTGACGGAGCCTGCGTAAACGTCGGTACCAGTCGCGCCGTTAGGTATGGCGGAAAGGTATAGGTTGTAGCTTCCCGCTGAGGTGCTGCAGCCATCCGGCTGGCCGTTTCCGTCGAAGTCTCCGCAGGAGTCTATCCCGCTGGGGTCGAGCGCCGTCCAAGACGCGCCGCCGTCGTTGCTGCGGTAAATGCCTTGATTGACCTCATTTCTAGCAGAGTCAATGAACCATGTATACAGTTCGTTACGGCCGGGGGTGACGGTGAGCGCGCCGCGATACATGGGGCAACTAGCGCTGGTGGTTGAAGGGCATGCCGCAGTGCCGAGCACGGCGTTGTCGGGCTGCACGGCAAGCCGGGTAAAGGTTTTTCCATCTGAAGAACTATAGAAGCCGTGATTGCGCAAAGCCGCGAAAAAGCTGCCGCTCACCGCGTTGAAGACTACATCCGATGCAGTCGTAGCGTCGAGCACAGTGCTTCCATCTTGCACTGTGGCGAGAGTCCAGGTAGCGCCCGCGTCGGTGGAAAAGTACAGGCCACGCACAGAAAGTCGGCCCAAGCCAGCAACTTGAGCGTTCGTCGCACTGCTTAACGCGGCCACGACTAGGTTTGGGTTGGCGGTACTAAACGCGATCTTCGCGAAACCCAGGCCGAGAAAGGAATTGCCCGCCACATCTTGTGTAATCTGCGTCCAGTTGGCACCACCATCGGTGGAGCGCAGCAGCCCCAGGCCATAGTAGGAGTCGAAGGAATCATTGGGTTCGCCGGTGCCTACCAGCACAATATTTCTGTCATCCGGCTTCACCGAGATTGCGCCCACGGCCAGCGAGGGTTGACCGTCTAGCAGGGGCGTCCAAACCACGGCAGCGGTGCTGGCGACGGCGGCGTTAGTGGATTTCCAGAGGCCACCTTGGGCTGCCCCGGCGTACACAGTATTGCCAGTGGCATCGTTAGGGTCTACGGCAAGAGCGCTGATGCGACCACTGACCAGGCCGAAGTCTTGCCGCAGAATTCCCGGATCAGAGATGAGAGGCGCCGGACCCAGACTGACCCAGTCAGAGATTCCGGCGTTAAAGAATGGCTGGGCGGCCCGGGGAGACACGACCGCAGGAAGGCCATGGCGCAAACGGTCGGCCCGCAGCGCAGCTTTTTGTTCCAAGGCTTTCTGCAGTAAACCCGCAGTGTTGGCATGCGCGGCGGTGCGACCGTGGCGGAACCAGCGCTGGCGCGCTTCAATTCCACCGCTGGCAGCGGCGTCTTGCGGAAGCTCCGTCCCCGTAGTCGAAGGCAGCGGAGGTGCCGCGCGCAGGGCAGCAGAGCACATAAAAACGCAGAATGCCAGGGCGAGCTTCAGCAAATCGCATTGTCTTCTTACCAGAATCACTTTTTGAACCTCACTCGGATACCAACTACGCTGGCGTCAGCGCCGGAAGCGCCGCATGATATTTGAGATGCACGAAACAACATACTCCACATCGTCGCGGTGCAATCCCGGAAAAATCGGCAAAGACAGGATACGGTCATAAGCGGCCGTTGCAGCAGGAAAATCCTCCGGCTCGCTTCTGAACGCCTGCCGGTAATACTCATGTAAATGGAGAGGGAGGTAGTGGACGCTGTTTCCCACCCCTGCGGCGAGAAGGTGTTCGCTGAATTCGTCACGGCCGATGCGGAGTTGCGACAAATCGAGCTGCACTACGTGCATGTGCCAGGCATGACGGACGTTGGGAAATACATAGGGGGCCGCGATTCCGGGTATGGGGCCGAGCAGCTCGGCGTACCAATCGGCGCAGCGCTGGCGTGCCCGCCATAAAGCTTCGCTGCGCTTGAGTTGCTGGATTCCGATGGTGGCCAAAATGTCGGACAGGTTGGCCTTGTAGCCGGGGGCCACCACTTCGTAGCGCCACCACCGCTTCACGCCAACAGCGGTCAGCAGGTCGCGACTAATCCCGTGGTTGGCCATCAAACGCATGCGCTTGGCTAGATCGGGATTGGTTGTGGTGACCATGCCACCCTCACCCGTGGTGATGGTTTTGTTGGCATAGAAAGAGAAGCAACTGACTTCACTGATGGCACCGACGCGCCGGCCATGGTAGAGCGCGGGCAACGCGTGAGCAGCGTCTTCCACCACGCGCAGGTGGTGGGCGCCTGCGATCTGGTGCAAGCGGTCGAGCTCGCAGGGTTGCCCCGCGTAATGCATCGGCATTACGGCCTTGCAGCGCGGCGTGATCCGCCTCTCCAGGTCGTCCATGTCCATGGTTAGGGTGTCGGGACGACAATCTACAAAGACCGGTTGTGCCCCGAGTTGCAGCACGACGGCGACAGCGGACGCGAAGGTCATGGTCGGGACCAGCACCTCGTCACCCGCAGCGACACCGAACGCTTCCAGCGCCAGCAGCAGACCGGCGGTCGCCGACGCGACCGCGATCGCGAAAGGGGCTTCGACGTACGCGCAGAAATCCCGTTCAAACTCTGCCACGCGCGGGCCAGAGGTCAGCCAGTCGGTGTTGAGGGTCTGGCGCACTGCTTCGCGCTCCTCCTCGCCCACGCTGGGGCGAAAGTAGGGCACTTGGCGACTGGGGAAAGGCTCCCCGGCGCTAGCTGGCGGCGGGGGTGCAGGATAATCAGACGGCAAGGGCATTCGCCTCCGGGGCCGCCATAAGGCGCTTGAGCCATGGTTCGTTATAGAAACGCAAGTCAGTCTCGGGCGCAGAGCCAAAGTCGCCCGCTACCAGCGCATCCCATAAGGAAAGAGCAGCATCGCGAACAGTGCGTCTGGCGCGGTAGCCCGTCATCCGGTATAGCTTTTCGGAGCTGGCACGGTAACTGCGTCCCCCGTCGTTCTGGTTCAGAGCACGCACCACCTCGATCTTGGCACCGCGCTCTTCACGCAGAGTTGAGGCCACCAGATGCGCGAGCGCCGGAATGGTGCGGTTCTCACCGGCTACATTCACAATCTGGTTGCGAACCCGCGCCGAGGGCTGCGCGAGCAGCGTCAGGTAAGCCTCCACGGCATCACTCAAGTGGAGCATGGGACGGCAATGGTTGGCGCTGCCATAAATGCTGATGACGCCCGAGCGCCAGGCGTCGCAGGTAATGCTGTTGGCCACCAGATCAAACCGCATGCGCGGTGCCGCGCCCATGATCGTCCCCTTGCGCAGCAGGACGGGACAAAATTCAGGACAAGCTTGAGCAGCCGCCAACAGAGATGCCTCCGCCTCGTACTTGGTTTGGGCGTAGAGGCCGAGGGGTATGACTCCTACCTCCTCTTGCGCCAGAAGCGATCCGGGCGATGCAGGAGGCCCGGCCGCGTATAACGAACAGGATGAAGCGAAAAGGCAGCGAATCTCACGCTGCTCGTGTGCAGCAACCTGCGCCATGACATCAGCCAGTCGGGTTGTCGCGGTCACATTGCTGCGCAGACATTCCGCAGGTGCGAGGTTTGCACTGGCATCGTTGGAGAATCCAGCCAGATGAATTACCGCACTTACGTCGCGCAGCCACGCTGGTTCGACGTCCAATACATCCTGCTGCACAACGTGCAGCCGTGGATGAGCGGGAAGACTCCGCTCGAACCAAAGCAAGTCCACAACGCGGACAGATTCACCAGCATTGAGCAGTGCAGGGACTAGGGCGCTGCCGACATAGCCTGCCCCACCGGTGACGAGAATCATTGGTGTAAACCCTCCTGATAGTCTGCGGCGGCAAGCAGGTAGTAATCCGGGAAATGAGCGTGATCGAGCGAGCACACGCTTGGGGAATCCGCAGCAAATTGCGCCCGGGGAAGGCGACTATTCCGCTGCGGCTGAGTAGCCACTTATACTCATTTAGACTCTGACAGTATTCGTTCGGTTCGTCAACTGCAAATTCGAAAAATTTGCGAACCGGCAAAACGCCCCGCCTAGCGGGACTAGGCAGGGCGTTTTGCAACTGCCGAATTCGGGCTTACTGCTTGTCGAACATTTGGGTGCTGGTGACTTTCTTGCCGTTCAGCATGGCGGAGGCGGTCAGGGTGCGGCTCTTGCCGTCGGCAGCAACCACAATCTTGCCAGTGGCGGCGGCCTTGCCCATCTTCTTGTTTTCGAGCGTCAGGGTGTGATCATTCACCAGTTTGTAGGAGCGGCTGTCGGCGGTTGGGTCGCCGGTCAGCGGGTAGTCTTTTCCGTCGAACTTGCCAGTCCATTCAGTCTGCATGGGCTTGCCGTCGCCGCTAATGCCCTCAGTAGTGACTTTGACCATGCCATCGGCTGCGGCGGCATAGGTGACGGTACTGTTCTTCATCATGCCTACGGCCAGCTTGGACTTGGCCTCGTTCAACTTCCACGTACCCATCTGCGGGCTCTGGGCAAAGCTCAACGAGAGTCCAACCACGCATAGCGCTAGCGTCAAAGCGATATTTCTTGTTTTCATAATCGTCTCCTGATTTCAATTACGGGGTATGGAACTGCACTGTGGTGCGGGGTAAGTGTATGCCTAGTAGGGGGGGTGGGCAACAGGAATCTGTCGGTGTGTAACTGGGCGACCCTCGAGGCTAGCGGCGCCTCGGAGCAGGTGTGATGGCGGGCACTGGCGTATTCGCGCTGCCTGTTCTATCCTCGTTCGGGCTTTGAAAGCTTGCCGACAGTAATCCCTATGCCCCGGCAACGTCTTCATACGGAGGAAGTTATGGCGCAAGCAAAGTCGGTTCAAGAGATTGCTGCAAAGTTGGGAATCAAGGAAGAGTTCTTGGAACCGCGTGGCTCTGGCATGGCGAAGTTGCGGTTGCAACTGCTCGAGGAAGCTCGTCCCGCGACGCAACGCAAGCTGATATTAGTTACGGCGATGAACTCGACTGCCAGCGGCGAAGGTAAGACCGTTACCTCCATTGGCTTGGCACAAGGTCTTGAATACATCGGGAAGAAGAGCGTTGTGGCATTGCGCGAACCCTCGCTGGGCCCAGTTTTCGGACTCAAAGGGGGCGCCACTGGCGGTGGCATGGCCACGGTGTTTCCTCCGGAAAAAATCAATTTGCACTTTACCGGCGACTTTCACGCGATTACTTCTGCGCACAACCTGCTGGCAGCGATGCTGGATGCCTCTATCCACAACGCCAATCCGTTGCGTATTGATGTGAATCAGGTGATGTGGCCGCGGACCATGGATATGAACGACCGGTCTTTGCGGAGCATCGTGGTGGGCTTAGGTGGACGGACCAACGGCCCGGCACGCGAGTCGCGTTTTGTCATCACAGCTGCGTCGGAAGTGATGGCGATTTTGGCGCTGGCTAACAGTCGCGCCGACCTGCGCACAAGGTTAGGTCGCATTGTGGTGGCCTTCAATGTGGAGGGCAAGCCTGTGACGGCAGCCGACCTGCAAGCAACCGGTGCCATGATGACGTTGCTCAGTGAGGCTATTCTGCCGAATCTTGTCCAGACCACCGAAGGTACGCCAGCCATCGTCCACTGCGGGCCATTTGCGAACATCGCGCATGGAACCAGCAGCGTACTGGCCCAGCGCATGGGCTTACATCTGGCGGACTATGTAGTCAATGAGACCGGTTTTGGCTCTGATTTGGGCTGCGAGAAGTATTTGGATATCGTGATGCCCGCGACCGGGATCACGCCCTCTGCCGTGGTGGTCATCGCTTCCACACGTTCGATTTTGCGCCATGGCGGAACCATGCCAGAGGATTGGAGCATCAGTCAGAAATTTGACGAAGGCTTCAAGAACCTGGGCACCCACCTCGAAAATCTGCGCAAGTTCAACATTCCGGTGGTAGTGGCTATCAACCGCTTTACCAATGACACCGGCGAGCAGTTGCAGACGATACAGGACTTCTGCAAGAGCATGGGTGTGGAAAGCGCGGTTTCGGAATGTTTCGCCAAGGGCGCGCCCGGCGGCGCAGATTTGGCCGAAAAGGTGGTCTCAGCGACGAATACGCCCGCATCTCCGAATTCGCTCTATTCGTCCGATATGCCGCTTGTACAGAAGATCGAAACTGTGGCCAAAGAGATCTATCGTGCTGGCAACGTAGTGTTCGAATCTGCGGCTAAGAAGAAGCTGGAGCGCTTTACCGACCTTGGCTACGGCAACCTGCCCGTTTGCATGGCCAAGACGCAGTACTCCATCACCGACAAGGCGGAGATTCTGGGTGCGCCCCGCGGGTGGACCCTTAAAGTAAGCGACATCAACCTTTCGGCGGGTGCAGGGTTTGTGGTTGCCATACTTGGCGAAATGATGCTGATGCCCGGTCTCGGCAAGGTTCCACAAGCCACCAAGATTGACGTGGACGACGCTACGGGCGTGATCAGCGGCATGTTGGGATAAGTACCATCGTTTCGCTAGCAGGGCTAACCGTTCGGTTGGCCCTGCGTTTGCCGCTGCTGGCGAGGCACCGCTTAGCAGGGCTACATCCTCTTCGCCGCATTCCTCTGCATCTGATTGATTTGCAATCATTTGGTGTATTTTCCTGCCTCTCTGCAATGTCTGCCATTCCCGCTTGGCCCTCGGTTTGTACTTTCTGTGTTGCCGGGTGCCGCGTCCCCCTTGATGTGCGCCCCTGCGGCCTCGGTGTCGAAAAATTCTTAGCCCCAAAGCTCCCCAATCCAAGGCGGAGCGAAGGAAGGTTGCGCCAAATGACAACGTCCCGCCCCGTCTCCGAAGTTCGCAAAGGTATCGTTTCCCAATCCTCAACTTCAGGAGCTTTAGGGTCCAGAGAACGCTCCACACTTCGCGGCGAGCCAGCTTCGAACTCCCTGCCAGTTCAGAATCCGAAGCCCCTGTCGCTACAGCGAAGCCAGGTATCGCAGGCACGGTTGCCGGATGCCGTTGCAACAGAAACTTCGACCACCTCCGAGCACCTGCTTTTATTGCGGCGAGTGCAAGTGGAAAGAATCGGAAGCGGCCTAGCAAAGTGGGTATTCGCCACCTCCTTGCTGCTGGCTGCAGCCGCCACGGTCGCCATGTTGCTGATGCTGATTTCCCGCTGACTCGGTTC
Source organism: Acidobacteriaceae bacterium (assembly GCA_025356095.1). GTDB lineage: Bacteria > Acidobacteriota > Terriglobia > Terriglobales > Acidobacteriaceae > JANXUR01. The sequence goes on from JANXUR010000050.1 coordinate 42,641, forward strand.
ACCCGCGAGGGCGGACGGAGTGCATCCATCCTGCGTCGTCGTCATGTAGATAGCAGGTTCCTTCGTCAGGTCAAGCGCAAGGGCGACGAAAAGAAGTATGGCGGGCGCTTTCCACTGAGTCGCGTGGCGTTTGGTGAGGAATGGGGCGGCAAGTTGGAGTTGTAGGCCGCAAGGTGGGGGCGTAGTCGCCCCAGTTCACTTGTGAGTACAATCGGTTTTCTCCACAGGATTGTATCTCGGGCGGGCCGCTTCTACCGCGCAAACGAACCCTCTTCACCCCCTAGCGCGCTCCGCTCCCGGCTGGCAAAATCGTAGTCAACGTCGTGGGAATCGCGCTTCTTGGGGGAGCGAGAAAACCACGAATTTCAAAAAGGGGCGAGGCCAGATCCGGCTTCGCCCCTGTTTTCTTCGGGGCAAAGCCCAGTTGCCGTTGCCCATCAAACTCCGCGAATGGCTAGAATTGAGCCCAATGCCACCGACCTTAAACCGAGTTCCTAGCCTCCGCATCCGCGCCTGCAATCAAGCTCCTATGAACCACGGCGCCGACTATGTGCTCTATTGGATGATTGCCAACCGGCGGCTGGGTTGGAACTATAGCCTCGACCGGGCGCTGGAGCATTGCCAGCAACTGGGCAAGCCTCTGGTGATTCTGGAGGCGCTCCGCTGCGACTACCCATGGGCCAGCGACCGCATTCACCGGTTTGTGATCCAGGGGATGGCGGAAAAAGCCGAACGACTGGGCGTGGTGGGGGGGGGCGAGATCACCTATTATCCCTACGTCGAGCCCACGCGCGGGGCGGGCAAGGGGCTGCTGTCGGCGTTGACCAAGCAGGCTTGCGTGGTGGTAACGGACGACTTTCCCTGCTTCTTTCTGCCGCAAATGGTTGCGGCTGCTGCGCGCAAGTTGAAGGTGCGGCTGGAGGCGGTGGATTCGAACGGTTTGCTGCCGATGCGAGCGGCAGAGCAGGTTTTCTCCCGGGCCTTTGATTTTCGGCGCTTTTTGCAGAAAGCCCTACCGCAGCATCTGGGCGATGCGCCTCAGGCCGATCCCCTGTACAAGGCGGGGATTGCCGCCGCTGTCGAAATTCCGCACGAAATTGTAAGCCGGTGGCCAACTGCCCCCGGCGAGTTACTGCGATGTGAGCCTGCCGAACTGGCGCGGCTACCGATTGACCACAGCGTAGGCGCAGTGCCGACTCACGGGGGCGAGGCGGAGGCGCAGGCCCTGCTGGGCGAGTTTCTCAACGTCAAACTAGGACGCTACGGAGAGGATCGCAATCAGCCAGAACAAGACGCCACCAGCCAGCTTTCTCCATACCTGCATTTTGGGTTTATTGCATCGCACGAAATATTTTCCGCGCTGGTGCAGCGCGAAAAGTGGACACCCGAGAGGCTTGGGTTGAAGGTAAATGGGAGCCGTGAGGGTTGGTGGGGGATGTCGCCGGCAGCCGAGGCTTGGGTGGATCAATTTGTCACTTGGCGGGAACTGGGCTACAACTTTTGCTGGCAGCGCGAGGACTATGATCAATACGAGTCGCTGCCCGAATGGGTGCGCCGTACGCTGGCCGAGCATGCGTCAGATGATCGGCCGCATCTGTATGAATTGGAACAGTTTGAACGAGCGGAAACACACGATGAGTTGTGGAACTGCGCCCAGCGGCAACTGGTGAGGGAAGGCCAGATGCACAATTATTTGAGGATGCTGTGGGGCAAGAAGATTCTGGAGTGGTCGCGGACGCCGGAACAGGCTGCTGCGGTGATGATCGAGCTCAACAACAAGTATGCGCTCGATGGGCGGAACCCCAACTCTTATAGCGGCATTTTCTGGTGTTTGGGCCGGTATGACCGCCCGTGGGCGCCGGAACGTGAGATCTTTGGCATGATTCGGTATATGAGTTCCGAAAACACGGCTCGCAAACTGCATGTGAAGAGCTATCTGAATCGATACGCGGTCGAGGCGCCGGCAGGGCTCTTTACTTAAGAGGGTTTGATAATAAGCGTGGCCGGTGAGGCAGTTTGTGCATAGAATGAAATGTCAACCTCCGCTACGATTGCAACTCAGCGGTAGAATGAGCGTCAACGCCTATGAATACGCCTTACGGACTTCCGATTTTAGACAATTGTGTGATCTGTAAACTGCGCACGACTGGCTTTTTTTGCGACTTACCCCAAACCACCCTGCAGGATATGCAGAAGATCAAGCATCCGTCCGTGCATCCCGCAGGCTCGATTCTGTTTGTGGAAGGGCAGGATCCGCGCGGTGTCTTCTTGATTTGCACTGGGCGGGTGAAACTGAGCCTGAATTCACGGGACGGCAAGACGCTGATTGTGCGGCTGGCTCAGCCTGGCGATGTGTTGGGCTTGCGGTCAACGATCTCGCACGCTCCTTACGAGTTGACCGCAGAGACGCTGCAGCCGAGCCAGATTGAATTCATCCGCAGCGAGGATTTTTTGAAGTTTTTGCAGACGCATGGCGATGCCTGCCTTAGCGCGGCCACGCAACTCAGTGAGCAGTGCAATACCGCGTATGAAACCATTCGGTCGCTGGGACTGACGCACTCAGTTTCAGAACGGGTGGCACGTCTTTTGCTGGAGTGGTCTGAAGAGGGCGAACAGACCAAAGACGGCATTCGGGTGACCGTAGCACTGACGCACGAAGAGATTGCCCAACTGATTGGCACCACGCGCGAGACGGTAACTCGCACTCTGAGCGACTTCCGCAAACGGAAAATTGCGGAGCTGCGCGGTTCCAGCCTGATTGTACGAGATCGTGTGGCACTGCAAGGATTGCTGGCAGCCTAAGGCTCAGGTGGCAACCAGTACGCCGCGCTACGAACCTATACTGATACATTCAGTTCATGGCTGAGTTGTGTTTTCTATCTGCTACTGAGATGGCGCGGCGAGTCCGTGCGCGCGCAGTCTCGCCCGTCGAATTGGCGCAGGCTCATCTGGACCGGATCGCTCAGGAAAATCCCAATCTGAATGCTTATGTGCAGGTGGACGCGGCTGGCGCGATGCAACAGGCGCGCGCGGCGGAGGCTGCGGTATTGCGTGGCGAAGTTCTAGGGCCCCTGCATGGCGTGCCGGTCAGCGTAAAGAGCTGCATCAGCGTGAAAGGCTTGCGGTGCGAGGCGGGGACGTTGCAGCGCAAGGGGCTGGTGGCGGAGTGCGATGCGGTGGTGGTGCAGCGGCTGCGGACCGCAGGAGCAGTGATTCTAGGCACCACCAATACTCCGGAACTGCTAATGGCGTGGGAGACTGACAACCTGCTTTACGGTCGTACCAATCATCCTCAGTCGTCCGAGCACAGCCCCGGTGGTTCGAGCGGAGGGGAAGCGGCCGCGATTGCGGGTGGCCTCTCGGCAGGCGGGGTGGGCAGTGACGGCGGTGGCTCGGTGCGGGTTCCGGCGCACTTTTGCGGCATTTGTGGATTGAAGCCGACGCCGGGGAGGATTCCTTCCACCGGGCACTTTCCGCCCTCGGGCGGGCCTTTTGCCATGATCGGAGTAGTGGGCCCGATGGCGCGAACCGTCGCCGACACGCGGCTGTTGTTTCAAGTGATTTCAGGACACAATGAGGGCGATACGAGTTCTGCGCCGGTGCCCTATCGCGAAGTTTCGTCAGAAGCGCTGAGCCGGGTGCGGGTGGCGTATTTTGAGGACGACGGGCGGACGCCCGTGACCCCAGACACCCGGGTGGCGGTGAAGAAGGCCGTGGCGGCGCTGCGTGCGGCAGGGCATGAGGTGATCCAGTTTCTGCCTCCGCAATTAGAAGCGGCGCGGCAGTTGTGGTGGCAGTTTTTTGGGGTGGCGGGTGGTATGATTCTAGGCCCGATGCTGAAGGGGCGAGAAGCGGAAACCAGTCCGTTTCTGCTGCAATACATGGAGTGGGCGACCGCGAACGGCCCGCACACTGCCCACAGTCTGTTGGAGATGTGGAATCGGCGCGACACGCTGCGCACTGAATTTTTCGCGGAGATGCATGAGTTTCCGGTCTTGCTGTGCCCGGTGGCGGCCATTCCCGCCTTTCGGCACAGCGAGCGCTCATGGTCCGTCGAAGGCAGGGACGTGGGCTATCTCGACGCGTGGAGCTACACCGAGTTCTTCAACCTGCTGGGGAATCCGGGGATGGTAGTGCCGATGCACCAATCGGCTGAGGGTCTGCCAATCGGGGTGCAGGTAGTGGCACCGCCGTGGCAGGAAGAACTGGCGCTGGCCGTGGCAGGGGAAATCGAATCGGCATCGGGCGGATGGACAAGACCGCCGAGATTGTAGGCGGGTTGGTTTTCCTGAGGAGCAATTTTGCAGAGTTGCCTTGAGCGGCTCGGGTCCGACCTACGGCCTCTACTACTTTTACACTATTGCTCCTATTTGCGTGGTCGGTAGTCTGGAATCTTATGTTTCGCTCGGATTCAAAGCCCGTGGTGTGTCCGGTTCCGCTGATTTTGCGCGGACTGATGCTTTTTTTAGTGGTTTCTGCCGTGTATTTATATGGATTTCCGGCAGCGAATCTGGTCTATCCGGCGGCAATTTTGGCGCATTTCGGGCTGGGGTTGCTGGCGACGCTGCTGATAGCTCTGTTTGCGCCGCGATTGTGGCAGAATGGCGACTGGTTTGCCCGGCTGGGTTGGCTGCTGCTGCTGATTGGCGCCGTGCTGGCCGTGGCGCTTTGGCGGCTTACTAACACCCGCCCCCACGCGCCTATTCTTTGGGCACACATCGCCACCAGCGTACTGGGGTCAGCCCTGCTGGCGAGCTCCATCTGGCGGGCGCGCATCGCCAGTGGTGCCGCTACAAGCCAGTCAAGTTCCGCCCCCAATTTTTTGCGGAACGGCATTACGGCGTTTGCGGTAGTGGCTGTTGCTTTTACTGCGGTGGGCGCGGGTGCCTGGTATGCGCGCACCGTGCAGTGGTCAAAGTCGAACCACATCTCAAACCCCGCTATTTCGCCCGAGACGATGGACTCTGAAGGCGACGGCGCGCAAGGCCGTTTCTTTCCTAGCTCAGCGCAAGTAAAGAGTGGCGATGGCCAGATCCCTAGCGACTACTTTATGCAGTCGGACGCCTGTCAGCGCTGCCACCAGGATATCTACAAGCAGTGGGAAGGCTCGATGCACCACTTTTCATCCTTCAATAACCAGTGGTACCGCAAGAGTATCGAGTACATGCAGAGCGTGCAAGGCGGGCAAAAATCATCTAAGTGGTGCGCGGGCTGCCATGACCCCGCGCTGCTGTATAGCGGTAAGTTCGACCGGCCGATAGGGGAGAGTGTACATTCGCCGGAGGCAAAGGCTGGGCTCGGCTGCATGATGTGCCACTCCATTGTGAAAGTAAAGAGCACGATGGGGCAAGCCGATTTTACGCTGGAATACCCTGAGTTACATAAGTTGGCGGCTAGTAAGAATCCGGTGATTCGGTGGTTACATGACTTTGTGACCGAGCTCAACCCAGAGCCGCATCGGCGCATCTTCTTAAAGCCATTCATGAAGGCTCAAACCGCCGAATTTTGTTCGTCCTGCCATAAGGTTCACTTAGATCAGCCCGTGAACAACTATAGATGGATCCGTGGCTTTAACGAATACGATAATTGGCAGGCCAGCGGAGTATCGGGAGAAGGTGCACGGTCATTCTACTACCCGGCGAAGACGCAGAATTGTGCGGATTGCCATATGCCCGATGTTAAGTCGAAAGATTTTGGTAATGTGAACGGTATCGTCCACAACCATGCCTTCCCGGGAGCAAATACTGCGGTTCCCACCTCCTACGGCGACGCCGACCAATTGAAGCTGACAGAAGACTTCCTGAAGAATAAAAATCTTACCGTAGATATTTTTGCAATCTCGCCGGAGCGCGCCAGCGGAAACGGCGCGGCTATGGGCAGTGAGCTCTCCACTACCTTCGCTGTTGGCGAAGAGGGAGATAGCGGCATTACTGCCTCCGGTGCCGCTGCGCAGCCTATTACCGCACCGCTCAATCGAGTAAGGCCAGTGCTGCGGCGCGGCGACACCGAGCGGGTAGATGTAGTGGTACGCACGAAGAAGATTGGTCACTTCTTTCCCGGCGGCACGGTAGATGCTTACGACACGTGGCTCGAGCTGAAGGGTACCGATGACAAGGGGCATATCATTTTTTGGAGTGGCAAGACCGACGACGAGAGGACTCCGGACGACGGTCTTGGTGCAGTGGAGAAAGGAGCTCATTTCTATCGCTCGCTGCAGATAGACGCGCATGGCAATGCGATCAACAAGCGCAATGCCTGGGCCACGCGGTCGGTTGTATATGTGCGGCTGATACCTCCAGGTGCCGCCGATACTGTGCACTATAAGTTACAAGTGCCGGAGAGTGCCGGGTCGAGGATCACTCTGCATGCACGGCTGTTGTACCGTAAGTTCCAGTGGTGGGGTACGCAGTTCTCCTTTCAAGGTGCAGAAGTGGCAGCGGACCCGACGCAGGCGGGGGAGCCGGTGTCACCCCATTACGACGACCGGCAATGGAAGTTCAATGGCAAGGTGCAGGATGTAGTAGCGAAGGAACAAGCGGTGCCGGATGTACCCATCGTAGCTTTAGCGGAAGATGAAGTAACGCTGCAGGTAGTCGAACGCAAAGCTAAGGCGCCAGCGCCAGTTACTGAGTTACATGCCGAGGACTGGCAGCGATGGAATGACTATGGGATTGGGTTGTTACTCCAAGGTGACCTGAAGAATGCGGCAATCGCCTTCCAGAAGGTGACAGAAATTGACCCTAACAATGCAGATGGTTGGGTGAACTTAGGTCGCGTTGCTGTGCAAGAAGGCGACTTGGAACGTGGCAAAGAAGTGCTAGACAGAGCGTTAGCCCTGAATCCAAAGCTAGCAAGGACGCACTTCTTCTATGCCGCGGCGTTAAAGGCTGCTGGCGAGTATGATGATGCTGGCAAACACCTTGGCATCGTACTGGCGCAATATCCCAGAGACCGCGTGGCGTTGAATACGCTGGGGCGTGTGCAGTTCCTACAGCGCAAGTACAAAGATGCGGTAGAGACGTTACAGAAAGTGCTGGCCATTGATCCCGAGGATCTGCAGGCCAATTACAATCTTATGCTTGCCTACAACGGCATGGGCGACACAGTGAAGGGTGCGGAGCACCAGAAGCGATATTTGCGCTTTAAGGCGGATGAGTCGGCGCAGGCAATTACCGGGCCTTATCGAGATAAGCATCCGGAAGATAACAACGAGCGCCAACAAATTCATGAGCATGTATCGGTGCCGCTGAATGCAGCTACGCCAGCCAAGCAGGGCATCGCCGGAGTTAAGACGGCGCGCAAGACTATGTCAACACCACGTGCGCCTGCTGAGCCCGTTAAGACGTCCGCCGTGGTTGGCGGAGGAGCGTTGCAATAATTATGCAGACACACTGGGAACCGCCCTCAAGATTCAAACACTACTTTAGGCTACTAGAACTTCTGTCAGTTGTAGCTATCCTCTGTGCGGGCTTGCCGGGGACATCTGCAACGGCACAATCGAGTAACATTCGATTTGCTGATGTGACCAAAGCGGCAGGCATTCAGTTTGTCCACAACAACGGCGCATTTGGGCAGAAGTATCTGCCGGAGACGATGGGGCCCGGGTGTGCCTTTATTGACTACGATGGCGACGGCTGGCAAGATGTGTTGCTAATCAATTCCGAGGGCTGGCCGGGACACAAAAAGACCAGCGGTACCCTCAAGCTATATCACAACAACCAGAACGGCACCTTCACAGACGTAACTGCCAAGGCAGGTTTGGGAGTCTCTATGTTTGGTTTGGGGGTTGCGGTGGGTGATTATGACAACGATGGTCACGACGACATCTTTGTGACTGCGCTGGGCCAGAGCCACCTGTTCCACAACAACGGCAACGGTGCATTTAGTGATGTGACCAAGTCGGCAGGCATGATGGGGCCGAATGAGTTCTCAACCGGTGCCGCGTGGGTGGATTACGATAACGATGGCAAGTTGGACTTGGTTGTATCGAACTATGTGCAGTGGTCCATTGCAACTGACCTAGTGTGTAAGTTAGACGGAACTCATAAGTCTTACTGTACACCAGAGAGTTACAAGGGCACGTCGGCACGGCTTTGGCATAATTTGGGCGGGGGCCGGTTTGAAGATGCCACCCAGAAGGCTGGGTTGTACGATCCGAGTTCCAAGAGCTTAGGCATCGCAATCCTAGACTACAACGGGGATGGTAAACCAGATATTTTGATGGCAAATGATACCCAGCCGAACAAACTCTACTTGAACAAGGGAAATGGGACGTTCGAGGAAAAGGCTGTGGCTGCGGGCATCGCGTTTAACGAAGATGGTGTGGCGCGCGCGGGCATGGGAGTTGACGCAGCGGACTATGATCGTTCTGGCCGACCGAGCATTCTCATTACTAACTTCTCAAATCAAATGCTGGCGCTCTACCACAATGAAGGCAACGGCCTGTTCGTGGATGAGGCGCCCCGTTCTGAGATAGGCCGTGGCAGTTTACTTACCTTGGGGTTTGGCTGCTTTTTCTTTGACTACGATCTGGATGGCTGGCCGGATGTGCTGGTGGCAAATGGCCACATTGAGGCCGATATAGAACATGTGCAGAAGCGTGTGAAGTTTGCCATGCCGCCGCACCTTTTCCGCAATACTGGTGACGGTAAATTCAAAGAAGTGGGGCCTACATTGGGGACTGACTTCTACTCTCCCCGGGTCGCGCGTGGAGCAGCGTATGCTGACTTTGACAATGACGGCGACCTAGATGTGCTGATGATGACCAATGGCGGGCCGGCTAAGTTGTTTCGTAACGATGGCGGCGTCAATCAAAGCCTTAGGATAAAGCTGCAAGGTACAAAGAGTAATCGAGACGGTATTGGGGCGGTTGTTCGCATCAACGCTGGCGGCGAGAAGCAATGGCAGATGTTGCGCAGCGGATCGAGCTATCTTTCGCAAAGCGAACTGGTTCTTACCTTTGGCTTAGGGCAACACAGTAAGGTAGATAGTATCGAGGTGCAGTGGCCGAGCGGGCAGGTGGATCGCATTCAGAGCGTGCCGGGGGGTCAGACGATCACGGTACGCGAGGGTAGGGGCGTGACGGGCGGCAAGGGTTATGGCAAGCGTTCTTAGGCAGGTGGGTTCGGAATTCAGGATAGTGATGTGGCGGGCATAGCGTAGACATTCTCATGATGAAAAAAAGCTTCATATTGCTTTCCCTTTCCGCGGCTGTGGTATCGGCCGCGGTACTGCTTTCCGCGGCGCCTCCTAGCGCGAAGCCAGCTACTAAGGCTGCGGGCAGCCCTGCCAGTGCTGTGCGTTCCATCGTCGCGGAGGCCAAGCCGGATTCCTCGCAGGAAGCGGCGCGCTTGAACAACTTAGGCGTTGCCTACATGAATCAGCAAGCGTTTGAAAAAGGGCTGAAGCAGTTTCGCGACGCTGCTGCTGCTGATCCGTCACTGGCAGTGGCGCGGTTGAATGCAGCAGTGGCGCTTCTCAACTTACAGAAACTGGAAGAGGCGCGACCTATGTTGGTGGCGCTCTCGCAGTCTACGCCGAAGGATGCGCACGTTTGGTACAACCTAGCGCTATTACTGAAGAATTCCGGCGAGTTAGATGGCGCGGTGGATGCGTTCCATAAGGTACTTGAGATAGACTCGCGCGACGCCGACGCTTACTATTTTCTCGGTTCGGTGGAGTCGCAACGTAAGCATCAGCCTGAGGCGATTGCCGCTTTTCAACATGCGCTGGAGTTGAATCCACTGCACGTGTCGGCACAGTTTGGGCTTTCTCGTGCTTATCAGCAGACAGGTAACCCTGCGGAGGCGCGTAAGCACTTAGAGCGCTTCCAGCAGATTACTCGCGATAAGTTAGGTGCCGCGATTACGCTGGCCTATGGCGAGCAAGGGCAATACTCCAAGGTAGAGGAGTCGCCGCAGGCAGTGGCGAAGGCTCCTGCAGCGATCTCGGTGAAGTTCGTGAAGGTAGCGAACTCAGGGCTGTCCTTAGGTGCGACGCGGCAAGACTTTTCTGAGCATTCGCGCCGCGACGGCCCTCCTGATTGGGGTGCGTGTCTGCTTGACTTCGATAGTGATGGCCGCGTAGACGTCTTTACTGTAGATGGCAATGAGAGCAGAACGCCCGACGGCAAGATCCATCGTGGGAGTTCCGGTCTCTATCAAAATCAAGGTGCGCACTTCCGCGACGTGACCACAGAAGCTGGACTCATTGGCATACCGCAATGGTCAGGGTGCGCAGTTGGCGACTTCGACAATGACGGCATGCCCGATCTTGCCATGGCGGGCATGGGACGAGTCTTGCTGTTCCACCACAACCAGACAGGTGGATTCTTGGAGATGGCTGAGACTGCGGGGATACACTATGCAGGCTTTGCGTCGGGGCTTACTTTCGTGGATTACGACCACGACGGTGATCTTGACCTGTTCGTGACCGGCCCCAAGGGAAACGTCGTATTCCGCAACAACGGTAACAGCACGTTCACGGAAGTTACATCTAATCTTGGATTGGCGGGCGACGGCGTGACGCGACAAATGATCGCTACCGACTTCAATAACGATCGTGCCGTGGATATGGTGGTGACGGGTGATAAGACGCAAATCTATGTCAATCCGCGCGAGGGCAAGTGGTCTGCTGTCCAGCCCTGGTCTTCGCCAATGCCTGCGCCGACGATGGGCGTAAGTGCACTGGACTTCGACCATGACGGCTGGATGGACCTCGCCTTTACGCATGATGGCGCGCCTGGGCTGACGCTATGGCGCAATGTGGAAGGGCGCAGTTATGAACCGGTTAAGCTGCCGGACATTGGATGGGTGCGAGCCAAAGCGCTGGCAGCAGTGGACTATGACAGTGACGGATGGATGGATCTGGTGGCAGCGGGCGTGTCGAAAAGTGGAAAAGAGGAGATCCGCCTTCTGCGCAATCTTGGCCCGGATGGCTTTAAGGACGTGACTGCTGAGGTTGGGTTGGACAAGGTGGCGATCAGCCTTGCGACTTCTATCACCGTGGCGGATTTTGATAACGATGGCGATCAGGATTTGTTGGTGACGCAGCGGGATGGCGAGCCCATCCTCCTGCGCAACGACGGGGGCAACAAGAATCACTGGCTCAAACTGGCGTTTAAGGGGTTGAATGATAACCACTCCGGTTTTGGCGCTAAAGTAGAAGTGTTCGCCGGAGGTATGAAGCAGAAATTCGAGTTGGCTGGGTCGTCGGGATATTTGGCGCAGAGTTCGCCGGTGCTTACCGTAGGCCTGGGCAGCGCACCGAAGGCAGATATTGTCCGCATGTTATGGCCGACGGGCGTGTTACAGGATGAGTTAGAAGCTAAGCCCGAAGCGCTCACGGAATTCATCGAGATTGACCGTCGCGGGTCGTCATGTCCAACTCTATTCGCGTGGGATGGTACCCATTTTGCTCTGGTGGGCGACTTACTAGGCGCGGGTGTGCTAGGCCACTGGGTTGCGCCGAATGAGCGTAATATCCCACGCCCGGCGGAGTACATTAAACTGGAGCCGGGGCAGGCCAAGATGGAAGATGGCAAGCTGCGCTTCCGGCTAATGGAACCGATGGAAGAGGTAGTGTACCTGGACCAAGTGAAGCTAGTGGCCGTGGATCACCCTGCGGGTGTGGACGTGTTGCCGGATGAGCGCTTCGTGGCGAATCCACCATTTCCGGTGTTCGGAGTGGTGCGGTACCGCAACCCACAGTTGCCGGCAGGTCTGTGGGATGACCATGGCAGCGACTTACTGCCGATGCTACGCGCCCGTAAGTACATTGAAGGCTTTGAGTTGCTGCCCTTCAAGGGGTTCACCAAGATGCACAGCCTAGAGATGGATCTGGGGCAGAAGTATGACGGCGGCGCTCTGCGACTGCTGTTGCATGGCGAAATTGAATACTTCACTGCGACTGGTATGTATGCTGCCGATCAAGCTGGGGTGAAGGCGACTTCGCCGTTTGTGGAAGCACAGGATGCCAGCGGTAAGTGGACGCGGGTAGTGGAAGATATGGGCTTTCCGGCTGGATTGGCTCGCACCATGGTGGCGGATCTGACTGGCAAGCTGCCGATAGGCACCCAGCGGATTCGCATTTCAACTAACTTACAGATCTATTGGGATAGCATTCTGGTAGATCGCACAGCTCAGGACTCCGTTGCAATTCAGACCACCGACGTGGTGCCCTCGCTGGCGCAACTCGACTTCCACGGCTATCCGCGTCAGGTCGAGGGTAAGCCTGCCGGCAATGTGCAGTATCGCTACGAAGAAATTAGCCACACCGGGCCTTATGCCCGCCAGCCCGGCACTTACACGCGCTATGGCGATGTGCTGCCATTGCTGACTGCCGCGGATGATCGTTTTACGGTTTTTGGCTCAGGGGAAGAGGTGGCGCTTGAGTTTGACGTGAACCATCTGGCACCACCAGCGGCGGGCATGGTGCGCGATTACTTTTTTATGGCGCACGGCTATGAAAAGGACATGGATTTTTATGCTGCCGAGGGCAGCACGGTGGAGCCTCTTCCGTTCAACGCGATGCCGGGGTATCCTTATGCGGGTAAGCAGTTCCCATTGGATCAAGAGCATCTAGACTATCTGCTGGAGTTCAACACCCGGCAGGTTTCTGGGAATGAGCCACGGGGATACTGGTACCAGTTCAATCCAGAGCCATCTGGCAAGCGGGCGGGCAAGGCAGCGGGCCATGCCCTCCAAGAAGAGAGGCAGCAGCGATGAGTGACGACGGCACCGAGCAAGGCAGTGAGTACAAACTGGCTAAGATTGGCTTTATCATGTTGGGCGTGGAAGACCTAGACCGTTCTGTCGCCTTCTATCGCGACAAGCTTGGTCTGGAAGTTACGATGCAGTCCCCCGGCTTCGCGTTTCTGGGCGGGGGCGGAGTGACTCTGGGGCTGAATCCGGGGCTTTGGGCGGCGCTGGGCAAACACCCCGGTGCTACCAACGTGGTGTTTGAGGTAGCCAGCGTCAAAGCTGCCCACCAAGGATTGGTGGCCAAGGGCGTGGAGTTTCTCGGTGAGCCGATTAACGTAAACGGTCCGCAGTGGGCGGCCAACTTCCGCGATCCGGATGGGCACTTGCTTTCGGCCTTTGGGGCGGAGTAGGGACGATTCCCCAACGCACTTGCATTCCTCGCCTAACGCCGAGGACGCTGGACTGCACGCCATTCATGCCATCAGTGTGCTAGTTCCGGCGCATGATCGGCGTGCAGGATATTTGCGGCCGCCCATCGGCGCCCGCCTGGTTGTGTTCTCGCGCAGGCTAATCCGCTGATATAATTACGCTTTGCTTCTATCCTCGTCGTAAACCGATCCGGGAGTCCGTTCCGCATGATTCGCTTCCTACAGAAAGAAAACGCCATCAAGAAGTATGTCCTTGGTGGCATCCTCCTCGTCATTTGCGCTTCCATGGTCATGTTTATGATCCCCGGCATCGGCCAAAACACGCGCCTGTTCACCAAGACGGGCGTGGTGGCCACGGTCGGCGACCATGAAATCACCGCGACAGAGGTGCGGCAGACTGCGTTGCGCATGGTACAACAACAGTTCCGCGGTCAGGGTGGGTCGCAATTTGTCCCATTCTTTGTGCAGCAGGCGGCGGAAGGCTTGATCGTGAATCAGGCGGTTGCGGTGGAAGCTTCGCGCATGGGCCTGAAGGTTACCAACGGCGAAATTCTTGAGGAGTTGCGCAAGCCCGGATACGGGCTGTATCAGAATGGCAAGTTCGATCAGGATCGCTGGGATTCGATCATGCAGCAATCGGGATTGAATGAGGCCCAATTGCTCGATCAACTGCGTCAGCAACTGCTGGTAAATAAAGTGCAGTCCGTGGTGGCGGCGGGCGTGGTGGTGAGCAGCGATGAGATCAATCGCGAATTCCAGCAGCAGAATGTGAAGGTCAAGTTCGACTACGCGGTCATCAACAAAGACGACCTGGCGAAAGCCATCAAGGCGAATGACGTGGAGCTGAAGGCTTTTTTTGAAGCGACCAAGAAGAACTACGAGAATTCGATTCCGGAAAAACGGCAAGTGCAGATGGTGCAGCTCAGTGCCACGAGTCTGCCGGGTGCACAGCCGGTTTCGCAGGCGGAGATGCAGGCGTATTACAACCAGCATCGCGACGAGTATCGGGAACCCGATCAATTCAAGAGCAGCCATATTCTGGTGAAGACTCCCCAACCCGGCCCGGATGGGAAGGTGGACGACAAGGCCGTGGCGGCAGCGCAAGCCAAGGCGCAGGATCTGTTAAAGCAACTGAAGGCTGGCGCGAAGTTTGAGGATGTAGCAAAAAAGAATTCGGATGACCCGGGCAGCGCGGCGAACGGCGGCAGCTTGGGTTGGACCCGCAAGGGTGCTTTGGTGCCGGAGTTTGAAAAAGCGGCACTGGCTCTGAACAAGGGCCAGATCAGCGATTTAGTGAAGTCGCAGTTCGGTTTTCACATCATCCGGCTGGACGACAAGCAGGAAGCGCACCTGAAGTCTCTGGACGAAGTGAAGAGCCTGATTGAGCCAGCCTTGCTACGCCAGAAGCAGACGCGGGCGGCTGAGGCGCTGGCTACGCAGATTACTTCCGAGGCGCAGAAGCAGGGTCTGGATGCGGCTGCCAAAGCGCATGGCCTGACAGCGGCGACAACCGACTTCTTCGACCGCGCGCAGGGTGTGAGCGGCGTAGGGCCGGTGCCGGCAGTGACGGATGCGGTATTTAGTGCCAAACAGAAGGCGGCACCGCAGGCGGTTCCGGCACCGCAAGGTTGGGTGATCTTTACGGTGGTGGCGATTAAGCCTCCGGCGACGCCTGCATTCGAGGACGTTAAGCCGAAGGTGGAAACTGAGTTCCGAAGCCAGAAGGCTGCGCAACTGGTAAGCCAGAAGACGCAGGAATTGGCTGATAAGGCCAAGGCCTACAAGGACTTGAAGAAAGCTGCCAAGGAAGTCGGTGCCACAGTTAAGACGAGCGAATTGGTACTGCCTTCGGGGCAAGTGCCAGAGATTGGCTCCATGGCCGGGCCAGCGACTGTGGCGTTCAGCATGAAGTCGGGCGAGGTTAGCGGGCCCCTCACCATCGGCAACAATGGCGCGGTGCTGGCTCTCTTGGAACGTCAGGAACCTAACGCAGCTGACTTCGCGCTGAAGCAGGACGCGATTCGGGAAGAACTGCTGGGCAAAAAGAAGCAGGAAGTGATCCGGCTGTTCGCGGAAAACCTGCGGCAGCGGATGGAAAAATCCGGGACGATCAAGGTCAATCAGAACGAATTGAAGGCCATGACCGGTCGCGGCGACTCCTAAATACGAGGTGGCCGGGCAAGCGCAGGCTTGTCCGGTCGCTGCACCTGATCTGGCGAACCCACGGAGCCTCCGCATGTCTCTTCCCCGCACCGCAGGCATCCTGCTGCATCCTACTTCGCTGCCCTCCCGTGGCGGCATCGGCGACCTTGGTCCGGCGGCCTATCAGTTTCTGGAGTTCCTCGCACAATCAAAACAAGGATTATGGCAGGTGCTGCCGCTGGGGCCGGGTGGCGGCGCCAGCAATCCTTATTCTGCGATTTCTGCGTTTGCTGGCGAGCCCGCGCTGATTAGTGCCGAGCGACTGGCAGAGCATGGCTGGCTGCAAGCCGAGAGGTTGAGCGGGTTGCCCGAAGAAGTAGAGCCGACCGTAAGGTTTGATTTGGTGCGGGATGTAAAACTGCCCCTATTGCGGGAAGCGGCTGCGAACTTTCTGGCGACGGCTACGGCCGTGCCAAAGCAACGCTTTAATGCTTTTTGCATTCGCGCGTGGTGGCTGGAAGACTACGTATTGTTCGAGGCACTGCGGGAGCGTTACGATTCCGCTTGCTGGTGCGATTGGCCGGTTGACCTGAAGCAGCGCAAGCCTGCGGCTCTGGTGCAGGCTCAGATCGAACTTGCTGGCGAAATGGCGGTGGCGCGGGTCTTGCAGTTCTTCTTCTTTGAACAGTGGGCCGCCCTGCGGCAAGCGTGCAATGCGCGCGGCGTGAAGTTGGCTGGGGACATTGCCATCTTCGTCAACTATGACAGCGCGGACGTGTGGGCGAATCCAGAGATATTTCGGTTGGACGGCGATTGGGCGATGGAAGTGGTTTCTGGTGTGCCACCCGATGCCTTTACCGAGGACGGGCAACGTTGGGGGCATCCGCTCTATCGCTGGGATGTGCTGAAAACGCGTGGCTATGACTGGTGGGTGGATCGGGTTCGCTGGGCTGCGACGCTGTGTGACTCCATAAGGCTTGACCATTTTCGCGGCTTTGCCCAGTTTTGGGAGATTCCGGTGAGAGACAAGACGGCGAAGAATGGCAAGTGGGTAGATGGACCGGGTTCCGATTTGTTCCACGCGATTCGCAAAGAACTTGGCGAATTGCCGTTCTTTGCGGAAGATCTGGGTGTGATTACGCCCGATGTAGAAGAGTTGCGCGACGGCTTGGGACTGCCGGGCATGAAGGTGTTGCAGTTTGGATTCGGTGATGCCGGGTCGCACATTTATCTGCCGCATCACTATGTAGAAAATTGTGTGGTCTATACCGGCACCCATGACAATGACACCGTGGCAGGCTGGTGGAAGACTGGGATCGCTGCGTGGGATAGGCCACACGTGCAGGCTTTGCTAGGTGAGCCAGCGGATGGGATTCCTTGGGCAATGATCCGCGCGGCGCAGGGTTCGGTCGCGATGCTGGCGGTGGCTCCGGTGCAGGATGTGTTAGGGTTAGGCAGCGAAGCCCGCATGAACATCCCGGGTGTGGCGGAGGGTAACTTCCAGTGGCGTTTGCAGCCAGGGATGTTGCAGTGGGAGCATGCACAGAAGCTGGCACAGTTAGCGTATGTAACCGACCGGTTGCCGCAGGAATTACCGCCGCTTCCGGCCCAAGGATTCTGTGCCTGAGCGTCACCTGAGTATCACCCGAGCATCACCCGAGCATCAGGATGAAGCGATTGACTCTATCGCCGCCTATAATGGTTCGTCACTAGTGGTTCGTCACTGAAATTTCATCGGGTTGTAACGATACTGCAACGCAGAGCATCTTAGCTAGTAAGTATGCCTACTCCGCAAAGATCGGGCCGGGTGCCAGCGGTACCGGTGCTTCCTAGCCGCCCCGGCATTCTTCAGGTTCGCGGCTTAGCCAGCAAGTTGATGGCGGTGGACGAGCTGAAGGCTTTGTATCGGCGCGTACGCCAATCGAGCGGCGATTTTTTTACTTCACTGCTCAGCGAAATGGGGGTCACCGTCAAGTTGGCGGCTGGCGACGCAGCCAACATCCCCGCCACTGGGGCGGTAGTCGTGGTCGCGAATCATCCTTTTGGGATGATGGATGGCGCGATGTTGCAGATGCTGCTGAACCGAGTTCGCCCAGACGTCAAGATTCTGACCAATTATCTTCTAGCTGATTTCCCCGAGTTGAGCGAACGGTGCATCTTTGTGGATCCGTTTGGCGGGGCGGCGGCCCGTGAAGCCAACCGCCACGGAATGCGCGAAGCCGTGGACTGGTTGAAGAGCGGCGGCATGTTGGGGGTGTTTCCAGCGGGCGAAGTTTCGCACCTGCGCATTCCTCATGGTGTGGAAGACCCTAAATGGAATAACACGGCGGCCCGGCTGGTGCGTTCCAGCGGCGCGGACGCGCTCCCGGTCTATTTTTGCGGCCACAACAGCATGGCGTTTCACGTGCTGGGTTTGGTACATCCACGGCTGCGCACGCTGCGGCTGGTGAGTGAATTTCTAAATCAGCGCGGTGGTACGTTCGAGGTGCGGGTGGGTTCGGCGGTGCCGACGGCGAAACTGCAGAACATGGCCAGCGACCGTGAGGCGACCGAATACTTGCGCTGGCGCACCTATTTGATGTCGCAACGAGGCCAGGTTGAGCCGCAAAGCCTGCCCGCAGCGATGCGGGCGGTGATGCCCAAGCGCTCGCTTGAGCCAATTGCTGCCGAGGTTCCTAAACCACTTGTGGTTGCCGAGATGGCGCGGCTGCTGAAGACTGGCTTGCTGGATGAGACTCGCGAGTTTGCCGTGGTCGTGGCGCAGGCTGGGGAGGCGCCCTGCGTGATTCAAGAGCTAGGCCGCTTGCGCGAGGTCACCTTCCGCGCGGTGGGCGAAGGTACAGGCCGTTCCACCGATCTCGATCGCTTCGATGCCTACTACTCCCAACTGCTGCTGTGGAGTAAGGAAAATCAGGAACTTGTGGGCGCGTACCGGCTTGGCGAGGTCAATAAGATCGTAGCAGAGCACGGCATCGGAGGCCTGTACACGCGCACGTGTTTCCGTTACGACGAGCGCTTGCTAGCAAAAATTGGTCCAGCGCTAGAGCTAGGCCGGTCGTTTGTGCGGCCAGAGTACCAGCGCCAATTTGCGCCGCTCATGATGCTTTGGAAGGGCATTGGCAAGTATTTGGCCAAGTATCCGCAGAGCCCAGTACTGTTCGGCGCAGTCAGCATCTCCAGCACTTATTCCCGCGCCTCGCGCGATTTGATGGTCAGCTTCTTTGAATCGCAGATGGCGGATGCCGACCTGCGGGCGCTGGTGAAGCCGCGCCATCCCTTCCGCCCCGGACGGCTCCGCCCTTGGGATTCGCGTGCGGTGGCCGGGCTGATGAAGGATCTGGATGAGCTGAGCTCGCCAATCGCTGATCTGGAAACCGACCACAAAGGTGCGCCCATTCTCTTCAAACAATACGCGAAGCTGGGCGGACGCTTTCTCGGCTTTGGTGTAGATGCCAACTTCTCTGACTCTCTCGACGGGTTGGTGGTGGTAGATGTGCGCAAGACGGATCCTCAGGTCCTGGCGCGTTATATGGGCAAAGCCGACTCCCTCGCCTTTTTTAAGCACCACGGAGTGAAAGTGGCTGCGCGTGCGCCGGGGCATGAGAACCAGATGGTCTAGCTGCGCCCGGCTCCCTGTCAGTGGATTGGTCTATTGCCGCGCACGGCATAGAATAGGGGGGAAGCCTTTTCTTTCAGGAGAACCCCCAAGCAATGGTAACCAGTGGTGAACTGATTCGTTCCATCAACTACGTTGACGACATCGCCGCCTCGTTGCGGCGCATCGTAATTGCCATCCCTGCCATGAGCCCGGAAGAACGCCAGCGGCTGGCCGAATCCATGCGCAAGAGCGACCCAAATTTTATTGATGTACTGGCTAAGCTGGAGCAAGGTCAGTAAAAGTGGTGGTAAACACCGTTGCAGTGATCGGAGCCCGGTCGCTGGGGGCGAGCCTCGCCTTGTACAGCGCTCGTGCAGGCTTCCGCACGATTCTGGAAGATATTGTTCCGGCATCGCTGCGTCGCGCGTCCCATGAAGTCCAGACGGCGTTGGCCGCAGAGGTTGCGTGTGGCGCATTGACGGCCGCCGCCGCCGAGCAGAGTCTCGCGCGGATTGAGTTCGCCACCTCGGTGGAAGAAGCTGCGCGCCAGGCCGATTTGGTGATCGAGGCCGTTCCAGATGAATGCGAATCCAAGCTGGAGATCGTCGTCTTTTTGGACAAATTGTGCCGCCCCGGCACAATTCTGGCGACGACCGCGACCTGCTTGACCGTAGCCGACTTGGCCGCAATGACCTTCCGTCCGGATAGAGTGGTGGGGTTGCTGTTCGTCCCTGAGGCGGGAGCTCGGCTGACACTTACCGTGGTTGCAGGGCCAGGGACCAGCGCAAAAACCATGGCCAGCTTGCTGGCGCTCTCGGCTCGCCAAACAGCCTAGCTTTTCTCAGTTGCTGGTTTGGTTGTCCTTCCGAGTATTCGCTGCCAGAACCTCCGTATTACCTTTCCCCGTAAACTTCGTCCAACAAAGTACCCAGAATACGGGGCGGGGAACTGACAGCCTCCCCGCTGCGTATTAGCAAACAGCCGACGTTAAAGCATGGGAACCTGAGACCCTCCCGTGCCATCGTGCTGAGGCAACCCCTGCGGCGTCTCCCCGGCGCCGTGGGGGTTTATAAGGATGCCCCCATGCGGATGTTTGCCAATGTTGTACGTCAGTCGCTCGCTACGCTATGGGCGCACAAGCTACGGTCGTTTCTCACCATGTTCGGCATTGCGTGGGGAGTGGGTTCTCTGCTGCTGCTGGTTGGGCTGGGAGAAGGATTTCGCAGTGGACAAGAGCGCAATCTGGCCGAACTCGGCAAAGATATCATGTTCTGCTTCACCGGGCGGATTCCCGCCATCGAAGGCAGCCTTGAATCGGGAAAGCTCTACCACTTTTACTACGAAGACGTAGCTGCAGTGCGCGAGCGGGCGCACTATATCCGTAATATCTCCGCAGTACTGAACCGGCAAGATATTCGCGCGGTTAGCGACTATGGCTCGACCAATGGAGAAGTGTTTGGAATTGACGTGGCATACAACCAGATTCGCACTCTGCCCATAGGGGTGGGCCGCTGGCTCAACGATGGCGACAACACCGACGGGCGGCGCGTGGCCATCATTGGTAATGAGATGCTGAAGAATATGTTCCCCGACCGGCCCGCCGTGGGGAGCAGTATTCTGCTGAACGGCATCCGCTTTCAAGTGATTGGCGTACTGGCCAAGGTGGGCCGCGACGGGCAAAACGGTAGCAACAGCCGCATCTTTATTCCCATTCGTACCATGCTAGAGAACTACCCCATGAAGGGGGAGGATGGCGAACGGGCAATTTCGTTCATCAACTACCAGCCGCTGACCCGCGACTTGCATGAGCGCGCACAAGCGGAGCTGCACACCATCCTCGCGCAGCGGCATAACTTTGACCCCGCGTTGAAGGACGTTTTTGAGGATCGTGACACCATTGAAGGTTCACGCCGCGTGGCCAAGATTTTTGACGCCATGGATTGGTTTCTGGGTGTGGTGGGCATTGTGACGTTGGGACTCGGCGCGATTGGCGTGGTGAACATCATGCTGGTATCGGTGGCCGAGCGCACGAAGGAGATTGGTCTGCGTAAGGCACTGGGTGCGACGCGGCGCGCCATTTTGACGCAGTTTTGCATTGAAGGCGCGTTTCTGGCGCTATTTAGCGGCGGATTTGGTTTGCTGATTACCGCAGGGTTCATGACACTGCTCGCGATGGTGCCCGCACCCGACGGATTTGATACGCCGCGGATTGTGCCCGCTTCGGCGGCAACGGCGATTCTGTCACTTGCGGCAGCGGGCGTAATAGCGGGGCTCTACCCGGCCCGCAAGGCGGCGATGATGGAACCGGTGGAAGCGCTGCGCTCGGAATAGTTTATTGCACGTCTGTGGAACCACGAAAGGAAAGCACCATGCTGAACGACATT
This sequence comes from Acidobacteriaceae bacterium, assembly GCA_025356095.1. GTDB lineage: Bacteria > Acidobacteriota > Terriglobia > Terriglobales > Acidobacteriaceae > JANXUR01. Next base: position 63,894 of record JANXUR010000050.1, read on the forward strand.
TTCGCGCAGGCTTACGCTGCACTCAAGCACAACAAGAGCCGCAGCCTTTTGACTATGCTCGGCATGGCGTGGGGCATCGCCACCGTGGTGCTGCTGCTGGCTTATGGTGCGGGCTTTGAGCGCGCGCTGATGTCGGCCTTTGAGTCTTTCGCGGGGCAGATTGTGGGTGTTTTCCCGGGGCGCACCTCGTTGCAGGCGGGCGGCACCAAGGCAGGTACTGAGATTCACTTTACCGCCGATGATATAGACCATCTCCGCGCGGAAGTGCCAGAGATTAGAACAGTCTCTCCGCAGGCAGACAAGCAATCCACCGTCAGCTATGGCGATCGCGCCAAGAGTTACTCGGTGACAGGATCGTATGCGACTTACTTTGACATCCGTCATGCCCACATCGGAGAAGGTAGCCTATTTACCTCTGCCGACGACGATGCACACAATCGCGTGGCCGTACTAGGATTCGACGTAAAGCGTAAGCTATTCTCTGGCCAGAACGCGCTGGGACAGACCGTTCGCATTGATGGCATCTCCTACGTGGTCGTGGGAATTTTGAAGCACACACTGAGCAACGGCGATAACAACCTTGACCAGAGCGTATTTATCCCCTTTAGCGCTATGAGCGACCTGCGCGATATCTTCCACTTTGATGGCTTGTGGATTAACTACGAAGGTCAGCACGAGCAGGTGGCGCAGGCCGTGCGCAACTCCATGGCCGTTCACCATAACTTCGACCCCAAGGATAGGCGCGCGGTGTTCGTGTTCGACGCTATTGGTGACATGGCCGACTTACAAGCCATTACCGTCGGCATCAAGGTGTTGCTGGGATTTATCGGGCTGCTGACGCTTGGCATCGGTGGTGTAGGACTGATGAACATCATGCTGGTGTCAGTCACGCAGCGGACGCGCGAGATTGGAGTGGAAAAGGCGCTGGGGGCGCGGCGCTGGCATATCCTGGTGCAATTCTTGTCAGAAGCAATGGTGATAACAGTGATTGGTGGCGTAGCGGGAGTAATACTCGCCTACTTAGTAAGTTGGTCAGTCGGCTCACTCACGCTGTGGAGTGCCTTTATTGAAGATGCCAGCGAAGGTGACATCCACCTGAAGGTAGATGCTGCGATTCTGTTGTGGTCTACGGGGATTTTGGGAATCGTTGGACTGGTAAGTGGGATGATCCCGGCCATCAAGGCCAGCGGGCTGAATCCGATCGAGGCGCTGCGCTACGAATAGAGTGAGGCCGGAGTAATCCAGAGTAGTCCGGCCTCACAGTTCGCTAGAAATAGCGACGCTAGTTAGTCTCTTCTTTCGCCTTCTCGTACGCCTTCTCAAGATACTTGCGGGCTTCGTCCATGGCGCCTTGCGAGTTATCGTTGGTTTGCAGGGCTTGGCGATATTCATTGATGGCGCGTTCGCGCTGGCCGGTTACGTCAAATATCTTGCCTAACTGTACGTGGGCCCATACTTCAGTCCACTTGGGCTGCCCATCTCCGTTCAATGCCTCACGATAGGCGTTAGCGGCTGATTGATAGTTCTTCTGCAAGAAGAAGACTTCCGCGATGCGATAGTGGGCCAGCGAGCTATTGTGGTTTACGTCGAGCGCGGCCTGGAACTCCTTTAGCGCCTCACTGAGTTCACCTTGCTGCACCAGCGCCTGACCGCGCAGAATCGAAGTGCGTTGCTTCAGGTCGCCTGAGTTTTTCAGCACCCGATTGTCTGGGTCAATTACGATGCGGCGGGGACGTCCGAAGGTTTCCACCACGAATGGGGAGTTAGTGCCCACTACATCAATGCGCTGCGATTCGGTCTTGCCGTCGGTATCAATGCGTAACTGCACTGGCATCCGGAATAAGTCGAGATCTTGCTGTATCTCGCCAACGGTGCGGAAGCCTTTTTGTGCACGATACACAGTATATTTCTGCTTGAAGTCTGGCGCGCCGGTGGAATCCAGCCATTGCGAAAAGAACCAAGTAAGTTTTTCTGGCTCATTCTTCTCAGCATACTTCTCAAAGTCATCTACATTGGCGCTCTTGCCGATGTGGGCGCTGGTAAAGTCTTTCATTACAAAGTCGAACTTGGTATCGCCGAGTACCCAGCGCAACATATGCAGTACCATGCCACCCTTGTCCATTGCCAAAGCCTGGAATTCAGGCGACCATTGGTCAAGTTTACTCAGGCTAGAGAGCGGCACGGTGTCATAGGCTAGCGCGCCGACTGACATATCTTTTACGGCCTCGCTGAGCGCGGATTCACCCGCGGCATTTTCCAGATATCGGGCTTCTGCGTAACGTGAGAATCCATCGGCAATCCACCAGTCGTTGCGGGTTGCGGGACTGACCGAATTACCAAACCACTGGTGCGCGATGGCGTTGGCCAGCAAGCGGTAGTTGGTCTTTTCGCTAACGTTGCGCGACGAGATGAACGCCATCTCTTGCGACCAACCGCTCGGCAACGAGTCGTCGGGGATTTCTACCACGCGAAGCGTTTGGCCCAGCGGACCGTAGAGCGAGGTGAAGAACTCTTGTTCCTTTTGCGCGGTTTCTCCGTAGGCAATGGCGAGTCCGGCGTGAGCGGGCTTAAAGAAAACCTGCACGTTCTGGACTTTGGTTTCTTGAAACTGTCCGGCGATGATGGTGCCGGGGAAGCCAGCTTTGGTGGAAACGAACGTGAAGGTTTTGGTCGGGAAGCCGGGAGTGGCGGGCGCAGCAGTTGGTGCGGGCCCGGTCGGTTTAGGGGCCTTTGCTACGCGCGTCGTCAACAACGGTGCGGCAGCAGTGGGCGCAGCCGTTGCAGCGCCACCCACCGTGGTTTGCCCGCTGCCAATGGCGGTGAGAAATGCGGGCAAGGTTACTTTGATCGTCGAGGTAAAACGATTGGTGCCGTATCCGCTTACCGGGAACCAACGGCCTGCATAAAGCAAGTAGGTCGTATCCTCTGCGACGTAGGCGAGCTTCAGGCCCGGAACCGGGCTGTCGTCGGCGCTATCGAGTGAGCCTTCATACTCAAAGGTCATTGTGGTCTGCTGCCCCTTGGGCAAGGTCGCAGGCAAGGAGATGCGCACGGTGGAGTCTTGTGTGACACGCTCCGCCGAAAGTACCGCGCCCGTTGCATCCGTGACTCTTGTGGGCCGCAACGCGTTATTCAATTCGAAAACGGCGATGTTCAAATCTTCCATCGCGGTGAACTTGACCTTAGCCGTGGCCTGTAACTTGTGGGCGCGGGGTGTAAGAAAGGCGTCAATTTGGTAATCGTCCACGCGCAGGCGGATCCGGTCCGCGGCGTGGGCTGGTATCGCAAGCAGCACCAAGGCAACGGCAACAATCGTAGCCAGAGTGGTGCGCAAGTGCAGGGCGCGCGAAGTGGGTGAACTCAAAGCAAAGCGAATCATCCGGGCAGGGATCTCCTCGAAGCTATCTCTTCCATTTTAGACGCAGTCGGCCCGGAAATAGATGTGTGGGGTTAGCGACGCGGCAAAAGCGCCAAAACCGCTTCTGCCGCGCGGTCGGCGGGTGACACGCCCGCATGCACGCCCGCACCCAGCCTGCTGCGTACTTCGGCTAAGCCATCGAGCATCGTGCTCCGCGCCGTGCCATCGGCTAGAATCCTGCCAAGGGCCTCCACCGCTTTGGCGGAAGTGAGCTGATCTTGCACCAACTCGGGCACCACTTGGCGTCCCGCGATCAGGTTCACCATGGCGTAATGCGGAAGTTTCACCAGATGGCGACCGATTCGCCAGCTTAAGGGCGCGACCCTGTAGACCATGATGAATGGTGAGTTCATCAGTGCGGCCTCCACTGTTGCCGTGCCGCTGGCGACGACGCTCGCCCGCGCGTGCGCCAGCGAAGCCAGGGGGTCGTTGGTAAGGGTGATGCGGGCCGAGTGACCCGAAGACGCGGAGAGGAGAGACTGAATCCATACGCGGTCAAGCGTCGGTGCCACCGGAAGCAGGAATTCGTAGCCATCGCCGAGCTGCCCGGCGGCCTCCAGTAGCGTGGGTAGAATCATCCGCACTTCCTTGCGGCGGCTACCCGGCATCAACGTGATCCACGGCTTGGCTATATCTAGGCCATATTCGCGCGCCATTTGCTCGCGCGAAATGGCGGGCGGCTGGAGCCCGGCCAGTGGATGCCCCACAAACTCCGCGTTCACGCCGCGCTCGCGATAGAACTGCTCTTCAAAGGGGAAGATGACGAGAGCCTTGTTCACATACTGTCGCAGATATTTGACGCGTCCTTGCCGCCAAGCCCAAAATTGCGGACAAACGTAGTAGACCACCGGAATGCCGCGACGGTGCATTTGGCGGGCGACGCGCCAATTAAAGGCGGGCGCATCAATTACCACTGCTACACCGGGTTGGCGGCGGTCGGCTTCGGCGATCAGCTTCTGGTACAGGCCCCAGATTTTTGGCAGGTGCTGCAGAATCTCGGTGATACCTACTACGGAGAGATCGCGCGCGTCTAAAGTGATCTCGCATCCCGCAGCGCGCATGCGCTCACCGCCCGCACCAAAAAACCGCAGCGAGGGGTCTCGCCGCCGCAGGGCTTCGATCAGCTCCGCGCCATAGCGCTCACCGGAAGCTTCACCAGCGGAGATCAGGATGGACTGGGGCATTGGCATGGTTGATGGTAGTGGTTTTGCGGTTGGAAGGAAATGGTGCAACTGGCGAGTTGGCGGGATAGTGGATATTCCTCGTAGCAAGTTCGGGTGGCGCTGCTGCCGAAGTTGCTACGTTCAGATTGATCTAGTCAAAGATATCCCGAGCACCGTGTCCTCTGCAGGGCTTGCCTACTTTACCTCGTACACCACCGCTTCGTACGGCCGCAGCTTGCCGTCCGCAGAGGGCTTGCCGTAGTTGCCGACCAGCAGCGTAGCCTTCTTCAGACTGGTGCCGGTATTGGCGCTAGCCGTGGTGTTATGGAAGTTCAACATCACCAGCAGCTTTTTGCCATCCAGCTCGCGGGAATAAGAGTAGATATCTGGATTGGCTTCATCCAGTAGCGTGTACTTACCGTAAACGAGTGCGGGAGTGCTCTTGCGCAGCGCCACAAGTTTGCGGAAGTAGTTCAGGCAACTATTGGGGTCTTTCTCCTCGGCAGCGACGTTCACCGTGCTGTGGTTGGGGTTGACCTTGAGCCAAGGCGTGCCCGTCGTGAACCCTGCGTTCGACGAATCATCCCACTGGAAGGGGGTGCGGCCATTGTCACGGGCGGAGATCTTGTGCCCCTCCAGCAGTGCGGCTGCGCCAGCGTTGTCACCGCGCTGCAGGGCACCCTTGTACCAGTTGATGGTTTCCAGATCGCGATAGTCTTCGATCTTGTCGAACTTGATGTTGGTCATGCCCAGCTCGTCGCCCATGTAGTAATACGGCGTGGCGCGCATGGTGAGCAGGAAGGTGGTCAGCATCTTGGAAGAGTAGACGCGGAATTCGGGCGCGTCGTTGCCCCAGCGCGTGGTCATGCGTGGCTGGTCGTGGTTGCCAAGGTAAATGGTGCCCCAGCCCTTTTCTTCAAAGGTGGCGTCCCACTTGCTGTAGATCTTCTTCATCTCCGGCAGACTCCAACCCTTAGGGTCGGGAATCTTGTGCGACCCCTTTAAGTAGCCGAAGTCGGTGCCTTCAAAGTGGTAGATCATGTTCAGCTCTTTGCGTTCGGGATCCACGAAGTTGTGCACGTCCACCGAATCCACACCCGGGCCTTCGCCCACGCTCATGGAGTCATACTTGCTAAACACTTGAGCGTTCATCTCCCGCACATATTCGTGCAGGTGTGGACCTTGTTCGTAAAAGCGCACAAAGTCGCCATGATACTTCTCTGGCAGCGGCGGGTAGGTGGTGTCTTTCGAGATGAACGGCAGCACGTCAATACGGAAGCCGTCCACGCCCTTGTCGAACCAGAAGCGCATCATGGAGTACATCTCCTGGCGCAGCTTCGGATTTTCCCAGTTCAGGTCAGGCTGCTTCACCGAAAAGATATGCAAGTAGTAAGAGTTGGTGGGAGCATCATAGTGCCAGGCATCGCTGTTGATGTCGAAAAAGCTGAAGCGCGCCGGGGGCTTACCTTTTTCGGCGGGCCACCAATGGTAGTAGTTGCGGTAGGGATTGTCGCGGGAGCTGCGCGCCTGCTTGAACCACTCATGCTCGTCGCTGCTGTGGTTGGGGACAAGATCCAGCACCAGCTTGAGGCCGCGCTCGTGCATTCCTTTGACCATGGCGTCGAAGTCTTCCATGGAGCCGAAGTCTTTCATGATGGCGCGGTAGTCGCTTACGTCGTAGCCATTATCGTCATTGGGCGAGGCGAAGATCGGATTCAGCCAAATCACGTCCACGCCAAGGCTTTTCACATAGTCGAGCTTGCTGATGATGCCCTTCAAGTCCCCGACGCCGTCGCCGTTGGTGTCCTGAAACGAGCGGGGATAGATCTGATAGACGACTGCTTCCTTCCACCACTTGCGATCGGTGCTGGAAGAAGTTGGAGCGGCGGGTGCCTGTGCGCTCCAGGCCAAAGCGCTAAGAACGAGCATTGCGACTGCCAGCAGATACAGAGCCTTCATGCTGTGCCTCTTTCAGACGTCAAGTTGCATACGAGCCGAGTTTACGTGTGGGCGCGCATTGGGTGCAACCACCCCCGCAAAGCTGATAGCACAGATCGAGAGGCGGGCGGTCAGGGGTTAGTCTGCGGGTTGTGGAGGCGTGCCGCCACAAAAATTGCGCCAAACCCGTACTATATAGAGGTGATGATGCCTAAAAACAACCAATCCCTAATCTCCACTCTGGCAGTGACTGTCTTGGCCTGCGGCCTGATGGCCGCTGTGCCAGCCCAAAGCCAGACCGGCTCTCCCACCCCTGCCGCCAAGGCGACCACCACAACTCCAGCGGCGAAAAAAGCTACCACCACGGCCAAGCCCGCAGGCACCGCAACCACTGCAAAAAAGGCTAGCGCAGCTCCGGGAGTTGTCTTGAAAACACAAGCTGAAAAAAATTCCTATGCCTTGGGCGCGAACATCGGCAGCGGCATCAAGGGCCAGTCCATCAAGGTGAATCCGGAGTTGGTGGCGCACGGTTTGAAGGACGCACTGAGCGGCTCTAAGATGGCGCTGACCGAAGCGGAAATCAAGCAGGCGCTGACCGATCTGCAAACCAGCATGCGCAAGAAGCAGGAAGACGAGAGCAAAATGATGGGTAGCAAGAACAAGGCGGAAGGCGAAGCCTTTCTTGCTGCCAACAAGGCGAAAGCAGGCGTGGTTACGCTGCCCAGCGGCTTGCAATACAAAATTATTACGGCTGGTACTGGCCCGAAGCCTACCACCGCCGACACGGTCGAGTGCAACTATCGCGGTACCTTAATCAATGGCAAGGAGTTTGATAGCTCCTACGCGCGCAAGGAGACGGTGAAGTTTCCGGTGAGCGGTGTGATTAAAGGCTGGACCGAGGCGCTGCAGTTGATGCCGGTTGGCTCCAAGTGGCAGTTGTTTATCCCCGCCAGCCTCGCCTACGGGCCGGGCGGCAATCGCGGCATTGAGCCAGAATCTACCCTTATCTTCGACGTTGAACTGGTCAGCATCGTGGCCAAAGAACCAAAGGCCGAAGAGAAGAAGATGGATGAGATGAAGGACATGAAAGACATGAAGTCTGACGACATGAAAAAAGTGGACGAGAAGAAGCCAGACATGCCGAAAAGCGACACCCCGAAATAACTTCTTGGACCTAGTACGAGAAAACGCCGCACCCCGAGACTGGGTGCGGCGTTTTTGCTTTATCCCAGCCGCGCCAGCCGGTAGGTCGCTTCCGCCAACTGATCTTTCTTTACAAGCCCGGCCACCATTTCGCCGAGCGCGGGCCCGTGCTTAAAGCCGTGGCCGGAGCCGCCGCCTACCATCCACAGGTTTGCCGCCCCAGGGTGTTTATCAATAATAAAGTCGCGGTCCGGCGTATCTTCGTACTGGCAAACGCGGGTTTCGGTGACCGGCGCGTTCGCCAATTCCGGGAAGCGCATAGCGACGTGCTGACGTGCCTTCTCGATGGCGGCAACCCGCACGGTGCGATCGCCGTGGGTGGGCTCAAAGGCTTCGCCCCGTGCGTCGTCGGCCACCTTGAACCCGCGCCACGCATTGCCGGGGATGCCGTACATGTTGTGCTGGCCGTAGTCCATCCATACCGGCATTTGCTGGTCGGTAAACCGGGCGTCACCTGCCGGGGTGCCAAAGAAGATCACGTCTTGCCGGTGGGGGATCAGTTTGCCGGTGAGCACATCAGGAAAGAGCTGCGGCAGCCACGGCCCGCAGGCGAATACGTAGCGGTCGGCTTGCAATTCGGTTTCGTCGGTCAAGCGAATGCCACGGCACTCCCCGCCTGCAAGGTCGCAGCCGCGCCCATCGGTCAAAACGCCGAGTTCGTGATAGTGGCCGCCTTCGGCGAGAAAGGCGTCGAGCACGGCCGCGCAAGCAAGGCGGGCGTATAAATAGCCGCCATCCGGCTCGAAGATGGCCCACTTCACGTTGTCTACGTTCATCTGTGGATAGCGTTTGGCCAGTTCGCGCCGGGTGAGCTTTTCGTAGTCGAGGCCAGCCTTGCGCAGCATGGGCAACGACGCCTTCTCGAAGGCGTCATTCTCGCCCGCCATCCACAAAACGCCGGTTTTCTGGAAGAGGCGGCGGCCCCAGAGTTTGTCGTGCTTCTTCCATAGATGGAGTGCACGAGCGGTCATGTCAGTGTAGGGCGATTTGGGACCATAGGTGCCGCGAATGATGCGAGTCTCGCCGCCGGAACTGGCTCGCGAGTTGCCGGGGCCCCAGGCATCCACCAGCGTAACTTGTGCCCCTTGACGGAGCAGATAGAGGGCGGTCCAGCCTCCAAAGGCACCGGCACCGACGACGGCGATGTGGGGCGCGCGAGAAGCTCGGGGGGTGGACTTTCGGGAATTGTTTGGCTTCCGAGGTGCTTTAGGCATGACCTGTAGAGGATATTCGGCAAAGACGATTTCGCCAAGTACTTTGTAGGTGATTGATGGCAATAGGTTTATGCCGAGTAGCGCCTAAACTTGACATAAGGATTGTCAGGTTTCTAAAATAAGAGATAGATGTAAATTAAATTCTCTTAAACCATTGAAAACAATAGGTATTACGCCGGAGCCACAGAACCTGTGGGGCGGGAAATCGTCAGTTACCTACGTTCCCCAGAACTTCCTCAGAACGCTTGCGAAACTCAGTTTTCGATAGCAGTGTTGGATAATAGAGTGGAATGACTGTGCCACCCCAAATCGGCGAACGCGCACAAGAGGTGCTCACGGCGATTGTCGAGACCTTCATCTCTACCGGCGAACCTGTGGGTTCGCGGACGTTGGCTGGACGGAGCCGGGAAGGGCTGAGCGCGGCCACCATCCGCAACGTGATGGCTGATTTGACGGAGGCCGGGTTCCTTGACCAGCCGCACACTTCGGCCGGCCGAATGCCCACTCCAGCGGCCTATCGCTATTACGTGGAGCAGATTAGCGGTACGGCGAGACTCTCGCCGGCGCGGGCGAATGAGATTCAGGAGCAGTTCACGGGGGTCACCGACCCGCAAGAATTTCTGGAACGGACTTCGCATGTGCTGTCGCTGATTTCGCAGAACGTTGGGGTAGCCGTGGCTGGTGCCTCCGGCACCGAAAGTAAGAATGCGCTGGAACACGTGTATTTTTCGCGGCTGGCGGATCAGAGGGTGCTGGCCGTAGTGGTGACGCGGGCAGGTGTGGTGCGAGACCGCGTGCTGCGCAACGTTTCGCTCGCGCAAGGGGATCTTGATATTGCTGCGCGCTATTTGAACGAAAATTTTCATGGCTGGACGATGGAGTCCGTACGGACGGAGATGGCGCGGCGATTGTTGCAGGAGCGCAGCGACTACGACCGGCTGATGCAGAGCTTGCAGCAACTGGTGCGGCAAGGCGCCCTTACGGCCGACCCGCCTTCGCAGGCGGTCTTTGTGGAAGGTGCGTCCAATCTGGTGACGCAAGACTCTGACCGGCAACGGGTGGGCGAGTTGTTGCGCGCGCTGGAAGAAAAGCAGCGGGTGGTACGGCTGCTGGATGCGTATTTGGATACCCGACAGGAGGCGGTGCGGGTCGTCATTGGACTCGACGACGCGCTGCCCTCCATGCAAAATTTTGTGTTGATTGGCGCACCTGCACGCAGAAGCGGCGAAGTAATGGGGTCGCTGGCGGTAATCGGACCCACGCGGATGGATTATCAGCAGACGATCTCCGCAGTGAGTTATATAGCAAGGCTGTTTGACGAGCTTTTGAACGAAGGCGAATAGCGAAGGCGAGTAACGAAGGCGAATAACCAAGCAGAATCAAGTGGAGTGAGTGGCAGTTATGGCAAGTGGCAATGGCAAGGCGGAGCATGTCGTGGATATTGCAACCGGTCTCGACCTTGAGCACGAGTTGCCGGCGGGCGAGTCTGCAAACGCAGGGGAAGCGAGCGATCCGCCTGCGCCGGTTGCCAGCGAGATCGAGAAGGTGCGCGCCGAGCGTGACTCTTTGGTGGATCGTCTGGCTCGCCTGCAAGCGGAGTTTGAGAACGCCCGCAAGCGAACCCAACGTGAGCAGGTGGAGTTCAAGGAATACGCAGTTGCGGACGCCATCAAGGCATTGTTGCCGATTCTGGATAGCCTTGACCGGGCGCTCAAAACCAGCACCCAGACCGTGGAGGATTTTCGTTCGGGTATCGAGTTGATTGACAAGCAGTTTCACGATGCGTTGTCACGGCTTGGGGTGGAACCGATCGTAGCCGAAGGGCAGCCGTTCGATCCAAACCAGCATGAGGCAATCCAGATGGTGGAAACGGACGAGGCCAAAGAAAACCATGTACTCGATGAGCTGCAGCGCGGCTACAAGCTGAAAGAGCGGCTGCTGCGACCAGCGATGGTGCGGGTGGCAAGCAGTTCTGGCAAAAAGTAGCGACCGCCGCATCAACTTGGCCGCATCAACGTGCCGCATCAACGTGCCGCATCAACGTGCCGCATCAACGTGCCGCATCGCATGCAACACTTCCACAGCACCATGGGGAAAGGCCCGCCAGAGTCTGTTATGACGAAAACGGCGGGCGAGGAGAGGCGTTCTGGCGACAGTGAGTAAACGCGATTATTACGAAGTACTTGGGGTGGGCCGCGATTCCTCTGAGCAGGAATTGAAGAGCGCCTACCGCAAGCTGGCGATGGCAAACCATCCTGACCGCAACCCCGGCGACCACGCGGCAGAAGAGCGCTTCAAAGAAGCCAATGAAGCCTATGGGGTCCTGAGCGACGGTGCCAAGCGCGCACGCTACGATCAGTTTGGCCATGCGGGTGTCGGTGGGGCGGGCTCTGGCTTTGAGGGGGCAGGCTTTCAAGATGTCGGCGACATTTTTGGGGACATCTTCGGTTTTAGCGATTTATTTGGCCAGCAGGGCGGCGGTCGCCGAAGCCGGGCGCAACGCGGGCCGGATTTGCGCGAAGACCTTACCCTCGATTTTGAACAAGCCGTATTTGGCAAGACCACGGAAGTCACCGTGCGGCGGCACGAGAATTGCGATACGTGCCGAGGCTCGGGAGTCGCGGCAGGCAAGGCGCCTGTTACATGCCGGACGTGCGGCGGGCGGGGGCAAGTGCGCTACCAGCAAGGGTTTTTCTCCATCGCGCGCACCTGCTCTGGCTGTAACGGCGCGGGGCAGGTGATCCAAGATCCGTGCACCAAGTGCCGGGGTGAAGGCAAGATATTGAAGCAGCGCAAGGTCACGGTGGAAGTGCCAGCCGGCGTGGACGATGGCAACCGCATTCGCTTTGCCGGTATGGGCGAAGCGGGGGCGCAGGGTGGGCCGAGCGGTGACCTTTATGTTGTGTTGCACGTAAAGGAGCATCCTTTCTTTGCGCGAGAGGGTACGAACCTGCACTGTGTGATTCCGATTTCGTTTTCTCAGGCTGCGCTGGGGTCGCAGATCAGTGTGCCGACGCTGGAAGGCGAACACGATTTGCAAGTTCCCGAAGGTACGCAAACCGGTAGCCGGTTCAAGCTGCGGAATAAGGGTGTGCCAGAGTTGCAAGGCCGTGGGCGCGGCGACCTATTTGTAGAAGTCAAAGTACAAACGCCGAAGAAGCTGACCGCGCGCCAACGCGAGCTGTTGCAGGAGTTCCAGTCGCATACGCCAATTGCCAATGAGCCAGTGTCACGCACGCTGTTCAGCAAAGTGAAAGATATGTTTAACTAAGCAGTATTTTTCGCTGTTTGTCTCAACCTTGCCATGGCCCGCCGCCGCTGGATTGCCGACGAAATCGTCTCTGAAGACCGGGCTGCGCTGACCGGGGAACACGCCACGCATCTGGCGCGGGTGTTGCGCGCCCGTGTGGGACAAGAGTTTGATATTGCGGTCGGTTCTGAAGTGCGGCGCGGAGTGGTGACTGCTGTGGCGGAAGATCGCGTTGAGTTCGACCTATTTGAAGCAGTTACGGTGGCAGGCGAACTTAAACTGGTACTGGCCATTGCTGTTTTCAAGTTCGACCGCATGGAGTGGGCGATTGAGAAGGCTACCGAGTTGGGGGTTGCAAGAATTCAGCCAGTGATTGCGCGCCGGACGGATACTCACCTCGCCACAGCTGCGGCGAAGCGGGTGGAGCGCTGGCGGCGTATTGCGGTTGAAGCCGCTGAGCAGTCCCGGCGCACGGCTGCTCCAGAGGTGGCGGATCCGATGCGGTGCAAGGAGTTTCTGGCCGCCAAGCCACAAACCCCAAGCTGTCGGCGGATTTTACTGAACGAGACGGAACAGCGAGTTCCGCTCGCCGAGGCGTTGTCTGGCCCGCTCGAGGGCGAGACCATGCTTGCGATTGGCCCCGAAGGCGGCTGGGCAGAAGAAGAGATTTCGGCGTTTGTCCAAGCGGGTTGGACTTCCGCCACCTTAGGGCCGACGATTCTTCGCGCCGAAACGGCAGCGATTGCCGCGCTGGCAGTGGCGGCATCTTGCCTGCAAACACCACGAACTCGCCTCCTCTAACGACCCATTTTTCCACTGTATTCCCGCTCCCGCGCCTCTGCTATGCTCGGGGCATGAAGTCGCGCAGTAAGTCCGACCCCTTACCCTCCGAAAAGCCCACTTTCCCGCTCAATTCCAGACAGCAGCAGGCGGTGGATCACAATGATGGCCCGGTGCTGGTGATCGCTGGCGCAGGCACGGGCAAGACGACCGTGTTGACGCGACGGATCGTAAGGCTGATTCAAACCGGCATGGCGCTGCCGCACCAGATTCTTGCGGTGACTTACTCCAATCCAGCAGCGGCAGAGATGCGCAAGCGGGTGCGCAAGGCTCTAGGCTCAGAGGATGATGCGGGTGCCGTGCAGATTCGCACCTTCCACGACTATGGCCGCAACGTGCTGGACCGCAACGGCAAGACCTTCCAACTCATTGAAGACGTGGACCTGCGCATTTACTTGCGCCGACGGGTGCAGGAACTTAACCTGAAGCACTTTATTGGGCCCGAAGACCTCGGCAAGTTTTTGGGGGACTTAATGGAGTTCATCCGCCGCTGCCAGGATGAACTGCGCTCGCCCGGCGACTACGCGCAATATGTGGCACAGATGGCTGAAGGCGCGGTGCCGATGCAGCGTACTGCGAAAAAGAAGAAGGCGGAGGAGTTGAGTCCGGAAGAGAAGTTGGAGCGCTGCCAAGAGGTGGCCCACGTCTTCCGCAAAGTGGAGCAGTATCTGCGCGAGGAAGGCTGGGGCATGTTCGGGCACATGATTTCGGGCTGTCTGGATCTGCTGCAATCCGATGCCGCGGTACTGGCGGTGGAGCAGGCGCGAGCCAAGTTTATTCTGGCTGATGAATTTCAGGATGCCAACTACGCGCAGGTGTTGTTACTGAAGCTACTGGCGGGTGACCAAGGCAATATCTTCGCGGTGGGCGACCCCGATCAATCTATTTATAAGTTCCGCGGTGCATCAAGCGAGGCGTTCGATATGTTTCGGCGGGAGTTTCCCCAGACCCGCGTGATTCATCTGGATCAGAACCAGCGCTCGCGAACGCCGATTTTGCAGTGTGCGCACCGGCTGATTGCCAGCAATCCTGATGTGTTCAGCGGCGAAGCATCTGGTCTGTATGAGCGGACGCCTCTGCAATCGGCCCGCGACAACCGGGCGCAGCAAGAAGGCACTTCGGTGCGTGCGGTGGCGCTGGTGAATCTGGTGACCTTTCGCGACGAAATGGATGAAGCTCGGGACACGGTGCGCCGCATTCAGGAGTGGCATCAGGATGGGCGGTGCGACTATCGCGATTTTGCCGTGCTTTACCGCTCGCACAGGAATCGCGACCGGGTGATTGCGGAACTGGAGCAGGAGAACATTCCGTTCGTGGTTTCGGGCCAAGATATCTTGCAGACGACGGACGTACGCGATCTGTTAGCCGCAGCAGCGGCGGTGATGTCCCCGGTAGCTATCACCACTGTGCTGCGGGTAGCTGCGCTGCCCGGGTTTGGCATCGCTGGGGAGGAATTGCAGGCGGCACTGGCGACCAGCCGAGACAGTACGTTCCAAATGGTGCTGGCAAAAGTGTCGGGTGGGGCTCAGTTACTCGCTGCGCTGGAGCGGGCACGTGTAAGAGTTCAGCAGCACCCCAGCGCCAGTCGGGCCTTGCGGACGATCACCGAGTGCTTGGGTATGAAGTTAGGCAAGGCGGGACGCAGCTTTTTGCGCTTTGCTTGGGAGTGGCAGCGCAAGCCGCTGGCCGGGGAAGGTACCCTGACGGACTTTCTCAGCTATATGGATGAGTTTGCCGAAGCTGGGGGCGAGATTCCCTTGGTGCGGGTGGATGGCGAAGCTGATGCCAACCAAACGTCGCCGTCGGATGAGTCACCGAATGCGGTGCAAGTGATGACCGCACATGCCTCCAAAGGATTGGAGTTCCGCCATGTTTTTGTGCTTCGGGCGCATTCCAGTTCTTTTCCTTCCAACTATCGGGAGCCCGCGGTGGAGTTTCCGGTGGCACTGTCGCGTGAGGAGTCCGCAAAGACGACGGAAGCGAAAGAGCTGCACGCGCAAGAGGAGCGGCGCCTGTTTTACGTTGCCATGACGCGGGCACGCGACACACTGACGATTTACGGCAAACCGGCTGGCGCGCCCGAGCCAGCAGCGAAGTTTCCGCGCGAAATCCACGAAGCGGATGCGGACGGTGAGTACCACCGTCTGCGCCACCCAGATTTGGGCCGACTCAGCATTTTCGCGCAGGCTGGCAGCAGTGGTGCGGAGCAAGAGCCGCCGACGCTGCATCAGTGGATGGAACTGCCACCTTACAGGGCTGCCAATTTGCAGCTCAGTGCCAGCGCGCTGGAACGCTACGAGCGGTGTCCGCTGCAATTTAAGCTGAGCCGCGACTGGAGGCTGCCCGCAGAGCCTTCGGCAGCGTTGCAGTATGGGGCTAGTATGCACCGGGTGTTGCTGCACTACTATCAGTCGCTGCAAGCGGGCAGGCCGCTAGCGTTGCCAGCCTTGTTGCAGTTTTTCCGTGACGACCTGAAGAAGGCCGGTTTGGAAGAGGACTATCAGCGCGCGCTCTATGAAGCGCGGGGCTGTCGCGATCTGGAGGCGTTTGTGAAAGCGGCAGAGTCGCGTCCGCTGCCGGAGGTGCTGCATCTGGAGGCCAGCGTCAAGTTCCAGTTGGAGGGCGTTACGATCAACGGGCGGCTGGATCGGGTGGATCGTCTGCCCGATGGGCGAGTGCGGATTGTGGACTACAAGACTGGCAAGCCCAAAACGCAGGAGATTGCAGCCAGCAGCCTGCAACTCGCGCTTTACGCACTGGCGGCGGCTTCGGAGTGGAAGTACACAGTCGCGGAATCCGTATTCCACAACCTGCAAGATGGTTCCTTGTTGCCGGTGAGCTATAGCGAATCAGATTTAGATGAGGTTCGCGCCCGCGTGCAGAAGGCGGCGGACGGCATCCGTGCGGGCCAGTTCACGGCTAAGGTGAAGTCGCAAGTGTGCGCCTACTGCGACTTTTACGGTGTGTGTCCCCAGACCGAGCATCGGGTCTACGGGCTGGTGGAGATTCTGCCGCTGGATGAAGCGGCGCGAGAAGGGGATGCGGAGTGAATTGGGGCAGTCAATCGGTTGAACTACGCAGAGGATCATGCAGAGGATCATGCAGAGGGTTATGCAGAGGGTTATTCCGTGCTTGTGTCTGGTGCTTGCGGCAAAAACTAAGGGGACGCCGAGGCGTCCCCTGTTTAGGTTAGTGGCGAAGAGTTAGCGCTTCTTCGCGGCGGGCTTCTTTGCGGCCGGCTTCTTCGCGGCTGCCTTCTTCGGTGCTGCCTTCTTCGCTGCGGGCTTCTTAGCTGCTGCCATTGTGATCTTCTCCCTTGAAAGAGTTTATTTTTTCAGCGATTGCTCGCTGCAACTAGATTGATTGTATAGGTAGATACAAAATTGCTGTCAAGGAAAAAATGAAATATCCTCAGACTTTTTTGCGGTGACGAAAGGTCACTGCGATGCGGCGATGAGCGTGTTCATCACAAATGGAAGCGTCCTGCGACGGCGAGTGCGCACAAATCAGACGCCCGGCAGCGCGATAGGAGTTTTCGCCATGACGCGCAAGCCCTGTAACCATGCGGGTGTCAGCGCACTTCGTCCGTGCGGTGCGTGGGTGCTGAGGCATATAATCAAAACGGATTTGGCCAAGTATTTCTACAGGAGCGACTCTTATGTCATCATTCGACGACGCAGTAATTCTTTCGGCAGCGCGCACAGCGGTTGGTAAGTTTCAAGGTTCCCTCTCTGATTTTTCTGCAGTGCAACTGGGTGCAATCGCAGTGCGCGAGGCGGTGAAGCGCGCGGGTGTGGAGGCTTCCGCGATAGATGAGTGCATCATGGGCAACGTGTTGCCCGCGGGATTGGGACAGAATCCAGCGCGGCAGGCCGCGCTCTTCGGCGGATTGCCTGACTCAGTCGGCGCGATGACCATCAACAAAGTCTGCGGCTCAGGATTGAAATCGGTGGCACTTGCGGCGCAGGCGATTCAAACCGGCAACGCCAGCATCGTGGTGGCCGGTGGCATGGAGTCCATGACCAATGCGCCGTACTTACTGCCGCAGGCGCGTAAAGGCTATCGCCTCGGCAATGGCACGGTGGTGGATTCGATGGTCAACGACGGGCTGTGGGACAAGTTCAACGACTACCACATGGGCATCACCGGCGAAAATGTTGCGGAGAAGTATGGAATCACCCGGCAGGAGCAGGATGAATTCGCGGTGGGGTCGCATCGCAAGGCGGCGGCGGCGATAAAGGCTGGCTACTTCGAGTCGCAGATTGTCGCAGTGGAATTGCCTGCGAAAAAGAAGGGCGGTCCGGTTGTGATGTTCGCTACGGATGAGTCGGTGAGGGAAGATGCATCGTTGGAGACGCTGGCGGCGCTCAAGCCTGCCTTCAAAAAGGATGGCACCGTGACCGCTGGCAACGCTCCCGGGGTAAATGATGGCGCAGCGGCGTGCGTAATCACGTCGGCTGCCAAAGCTGCGGAACTCGGCTTGAAGCCAATGGCACGCATTATGGCGCAGGCCACCAGCGGCGTCGAGCCTAAGTGGGTGATGATGGCCCCAGTGGGCGCCGTCCGCCAGATTTGGGCGAAGACCGGATGGAAGATGGAAGATGTGGACTTGTATGAGTTGAACGAGGCTTTTAGCGTGCAAGCGCTCGGCGTGTGCCGCGAGCTCGGGCTCGACATGAACCGCGTCAATGTGAACGGCGGCGCAGTCGCAATTGGACACCCCATTGGCGCCAGCGGCGCGCGCGTGCTGACCACGCTGCTGTATGAGATGGAGCGTCGTAACGCCAAGCGCGGCATCGCGGCGTTGTGCCTCGGTGGCGGCAACGCCGTGGCCATGGCGGTGGAGCGGGTGTAGACGCCGCGCAATCGGCCGCTTATGACCCACTGTCTTGGCGGCCCGCGATCCCTTCAAGCTCAACCGAAAGCGTCGCCGGACATATCATGTGCTACCGACAGCCAGACGGTTTGAGTTGACAAGCCGCCAGAAGCGGCGCAGAGTGAAGCTTGTAGTTAGGGTTCCCCTTGCAGCGCCCAATTCCGTAGGAAGACAGGTGAGCCGATGAAAACCCACTGCTTCTCTCTCTCTCTCTCTCTCGTTGTGGTGTGCCTTTTGACGGCTACGGCCCTCACCCAAAATGTTGACACCACCACCTCCGGCGCGCAATGCAGCACTCTGCCCTGCGTGACGACCTACCACAACGACAACGCCAGAACCGGCGTCAACTCCAACGAAGTCAGCATCAGCCCTAGCGTGCTCACCTCGCACACCTTCGGGGTTCTTGGGTCGGTGACGGTGGACGGCCTCGTCTATGCCCAACCTCTCTATCTCAGCGGCGTGCCCATGTCCACCAATGGCGGCGTCAGCACCTGCAGCGGAACGTACAACATCTTTATAGTCGCCACGGAGAACAACTCTGTCTATGCTTACCGCTATACCACGTCGACAAACAGCAACGGTCAAAACCAGGTCACACCGGTTCTGTGTTGGAAGAGGAATCTGAACGGCACGAGCACCATAAATCCCGAGCACGCCATTTCATACGAAAATCTGCCCATTGATTCTGGCACAAATTCTGCGTGCGCCAACCTGATCCCCCAGGTTGGAATCTCATCAACGCCTGTAGTGGACACATCCATCAACCCCGCGATTCTCTATGTGGTAAGCGCTCACCAGATCGGTCCCGCGCCATATACATATGACTATCGTTTGCATGCCATCTATGTTAATCAGGGCACGGACGTGGCATCATCCTACGAGGATCTTAGCCAACTCATCAATGCTGCGGGTGGCCCCGCTTCCAACTTTGAAAATCAGCGCGCCGGACTTGCGCTCACCACCACTTCCGCCAATGGCACCAAGAGCGCAAATGTGTACGTCACCTTCGGTTCCTTCTGCGACGCCAACGCCACCCCAGTTGTCTTCAACGGTTACATTCTTGGCATCAACTTCAACTACGGAAATAAGACCTGGTCCTCACTCGGTGCTTTTATAACGGAGCCACCATACTCGGGCATTGGCGCTAAGGATGATGGCGGAATTTGGATGTCCGGAGCTGCCCCAGCAGTGGATAGCGCTGGCAATCTGTACGCGGCGGTCGGCAATGGCGCTTGGAACGGCAAATCGGGCGCGCGCACCACGGCTTTCGGGAACAGCGTGGTCAAGGTGGTCTCAACCGGCACCTCGCTCGTGGCTGCCGACTACTACACCCCCAATGACTACGATGACCTAAACTTTGGCGACAAGAGCTCGATGGTTTGTACCGGATATTCGTTGACTGGCACTTGCCCCGCCACCAACGCGCACTTGTTCTCTTTGCCCAGCGGCGATTACGACCTCGGCGCTGGGGGTGTGGTGCTGGTCTCACCAGTAGGTTTCAACTCGCCTTGCACAGCAGCCAATTCCTCGTATGGGGAGCTGATTGCGGCTGGCAAAGAGGGTGTTGCCTACGGAATCTGCTATAGCACCTCCACTGTCACCAGCCCGCTTCAAACGGTGATGGGCGGCCTCGACGGCCCACAGCCGAGTCAGGCAAATGGTGGCTACAGCACCTCAAATCACTCGAATGACAAGGCGACCGCTTGCACAACGTACGTCAGCAGCAACAACGGTGTGCCCGGCCCCGGCGGCATTGCTCAGTGCTTTGAAGCAGTCGATGCCTCAGCGCAGATAACATCTATGGGCGAGCCCGGCGTTCGCGGCATCACCGCATTCTGGGGCGCCGCTGGTGCCAATTACCTCTACGCCGTGGGATCCAATGACCCAGTGAATGCGTACCAGATGCTGCCTCCTAGTGGTCAATTTTTCACAACTCCCGTGACAAATTCGCCCACCACATATAGCTATCCGGGCATGATCCCGGCAATCACATGGGATGGCGTCAACACCTCAAATGGCGTGCTTTGGGGCATTGAGACAGCAGGTTTTGGCCGCATCAATAAGAGCGGGGCTTCGCAAGCAGCGTCGTCAGCGCTCCTGCATGCATATTACGCCCTGCCGCAATCGCCAAGTGGCACAAACGTAATTCTAGAAATCACGCTTTCTAACAATGCTGGCCCGGGCGCTGTGAAATTCGCGGTTCCGACAGTAGCCAACGGACTCATCTTTGTCGGCGGTGGCAGCTCTGGTTACGCACCTGGTGCAACCAATACGGCCAATGCAAACTGTACATCAGAGGCCGATTCCGGCACACTGCCCACTTGCCAAGGCCTGGTCACGATATTCGGCGAATTGCAGTAGCGCGCTATCTCATCTTGGAGGAAATCATGCTCGGATCAATTCGATGCTCACTGTGTTTTGTTGCACTACTTACGACTGCATCTCTGCATGTCCACTCACAAGTAGCGGTAAGCACCGTGCTGTCATTTAGCTCTACCGACGGATACGGTGCAACGGTTCCCGTGCAAATTCGCGATGGGAATTTCGTCGCGACTACCTATGCTTCAGCAACTCCTCAAGATAGCGTATTCAAAATGACACCAAATGGACAACGCACCACTCTGTCTCTATGGTCGGTAGGCGCCCGCGGTTCATTTTACGGGCGATTGTCATATCAACTAACTTTGGCTTCAGACGGTAATTACTATGGCACGGTAACTAACAAACAGGATAATTTGGGCACGGTGGACGCTGGAGAGCTGTTTAAGTTGACCCCCAACGGCACGCGCACACTCTTGCATGCCTTCAACGGCACTACCGATGGCGGATATCCTACCTCAGCCCCCATCGAAGCGTCCGACGGGAACCTTTATGGGGTCGCGCATGGACTTTTTTACACCGATGTCTCCACCATTTATAAGTACACGCGTGGCGGCGTGTTCAGCATAATTTACACGACCACGCATGACACTGGCACCGGTTGCGACAGGGTCATCCAAGGCAATGATGGCAATCTATATACCGCCTGCAGCGCGGGCGGAAGCAACTATCACTTCTACGGCAATGGCACCATTCTCAAGCTATCCACCGCAGGAACGGTGCTGCAAACATACAAACTTGCCGGTGGTGCAAGTGGTGTGAGTCCATCACTTCTGATAAATGGCCCGGACGGGGACATTTACGGATCAGCCTACGGCGCGGGGATCGGCCAAGGCGTTTTATTCCGCTTTACTCCGCAGGGTCAGTACACTGTGATCCACACCTTTGGCCAAACCCAGGGGGCGGCGCAGTATGGCGCTGTGACGGAGGTGGGAAGTGATGGGAATCTCTACGGCACAGCAGGATTTGGCGGCGCGAACGGGTCAGGAACCATCTTCGAGTATAACCTTTCCACCAATACCTACACTGATCTTTATAGCTTCACTTCCGCCATTGGAAATGATCCAACTAGCTTAGTGCAGAGGACGACCGGCTTGTTCTACGGCGCGTTTGCATTAGGCGGAGCCAACGGCTACGGCGGCATCTTCAGCGCCAACCTAGGTTTGGCACCCTTTGTGCGAACGGTGGAGAGCTCCTCCAGCGTCGGCAAGGTGGTGGAGATTCTTGGCCAGGGCTTCACCGGCACCACCAGCGTCACCTTCAACGGAGTAGCGGCCAGCAGCTTCACCGTCTCCTCGGACACCTATCTCACTGCGGTCGTTCCCGCCGGAGCCACCACTGGTAGCATCGTCGTCACCAGCCCGACGCAATCCCTCACCAGCAACATCCCGCTCACAGTCCGTTAGTCTTGCACGGGGTGAGGCCCGACCTCATCCCGACAAGTTTTTTGTGACCGCCGTCACATCTTCGCATCACAGTCCGTCCCTAATCTGGAGGAGCAAGTGTGTGCCTCCTCTCCCCTATGCTTTATAAAACCCTCAGCGCGGCGGTGTTTGGCATTGACGCCAACATCATTGAAGTGGAGGTGGACGTCTCCGGCATCAAGACGGATCAGGATAACTTTATTACCGTAGGCTTGCCCGACGCGGCGGTGCGCGAGAGCAAGATGCGAGTGAGGGCTGCGCTCAAGAACTGCGGTTACGACATTCCTCCCACCCACATCACCATCAATTTGGCACCGGCAGATATTCGCAAAGAAGGTTCGGGCTTCGACCTGCCCATGGCGCTGGGCATCCTCGGTGCCTATGGCGGGCTGACACCGAAGCAGATAGACGATTGCCTGTTCGTGGGCGAACTCTCGCTCGATGGCAGTATCCGTGGGATACGCGGCGCGTTGCCCATTGCGGTGGAAGCGCGCGGCCGCAAGATCGCCAAACTCATCGTGCCCGAGATCAACGCCAAGGAGGCGGCGGTGGTGGCGGGCGTGGACGTGTATCCCGTGAAGTCGCTGCTGGACGTGATTCACTTTTTGAACACCGGGAATGGCATTCAGCCGCTGCGGGTGGAGACGCTCGAACTGCTCCACGCCAAGCAGCATTTTTCCGTGGACTTTAAGGATGTACGCGGTCAACAGACTGCCAAGCGCGCCATGGAAGTGTCGGCCGCGGGTGGGCACAATCTGCTGATGATCGGCGCGCCCGGCTCAGGCAAAACGATGCTGGCCAAGCGGATGCCGACGATTCTGCCGCCGATGACATTTGAGGAAGCACTGGAGACCACCAAGATTCACAGTGTGGCGGGCGTACTTGACCCCAACGCCGGGCTGGTGGCAACGCGGTCTTTTCGCTCGCCGCATCACACCATCTCCGATGCAGGCCTGATCGGCGGCGGCATGGTGCCGCGTCCAGGAGAGGTGTCGCTGGCGCACAACGGGGTACTGTTTCTCGACGAGTTGCCGGAGTTTCCCCGCAATGTGCTGGAGGTGATGCGGCAGCCGCTGGAGGATGGCACGGTGACCATCGCGCGGGCGGCGATGACGCTCACCTTTCCCGCGCGCTTCATGCTGGTTGCGGCGATGAACCCTTGCCCCTGCGGCTTCTTCAACGACCGCACCCGCGACTGCCGTTGCACTCCACAGGTGGTGCAGCGGTATCTCTCGAAAATTTCCGGGCCGCTGCTCGACCGCATTGACATCCACGTGGACGTGCCTGCGGTGAACTATAAGGAGATGCGCTCGAGCAGTGAGCCGGAGAACTCGGATGCAATCCGCAAGCGCGTGGAAGCGGCAAGGGCGATTCAGCTCGAACGGTTAAGTAAGGCTAGCGAGCGCATCTACTGCAACGCGCAAATGGGGCCGCAGCAGATCCGCAAGTACTGCGCGCTCACCGAAGACGGCGAGCGCATTCTGGAGCGTGCCATGACGCAGCAGGGGCTTAGCGCCCGTGCGCATGACCGCATTCTAAAAGTCGCCCGAACCGTCGCCGACCTGGAAGGCACCGGCCCGTTGGCGACCAAGCACATCGCCGAAGCGATCCAATACCGCACGCTCGACCGGACGTATTGGGTGTAGGAGCGCGGAAGCATCAACGCCCCGGCGGTTAGGCCTATTGCCCTGTGCCTTGCAGAGCGATCTTCTGCGGACTCCCTGCCGCGTTGTCGGTGATCGTAATCTTTCCTGTCCGCAAGCCCGTGTGGGTCGGGCGGAAAGTCACACTTAAGGTGCAAGTCGTGTGCTCCGGCAGCACAGTACCACAAGCGTCCGTCAGCGTAAACTCGGGATTCGCAACGATGAATGAGGTGAGGTTGAGTGGGGCGTCGCCCGTGTTGGTGAGTGTTGCGGTGAGGGGCGGGCTGGTCGTCCCCGTCTTCTGGGTTCCAAACGTCAGTCTTGTCGGAAAGACAGTCGCCTGCGGCACGGCGATCGTCCGATTGAGGTAGATCGAGACATCTAGTGAGAGGTAATCCGCAGTAACCAGGTCAATTTTTCCGTCCTGATCGAAGTCCCCGACCGCAATCGAGGCCAGGCCAAACCCGATTCCCTTGGTCCGGGTCAACGCTGCGTCGAAAGTACCATCTCCGTGGCCCAGCAGAACGTTGAGTGAGCCTGTTGAGGTAGCCACAATGTCAGGCAAGCCATCGCCGTCCACATCCGCCACGGTGATGCCATTGGTGCCGAGCAGCGTGTTGTAATGAACCGGCGACGCAAAAGTCCCGTCTCCATTGCCGAGAAGGACCTCGACTCCCGTTAACTGCGTGATGGCGATGTCTAGTTTTCCGTCACGGTTAAAGTCACCAATGGCGGAAGCAAAGGCATCCAGAAGAGCGTATGTTGAGATAAGCTGGAATGATCCGTCACCGGATCCCGAATAAATGTCGATCTCCGAGTCAGCAGAAACCACCAAGTCAGGACGACCATCGCCGTTAAGCTCACCCACCGCGACGCTTTGCGGCGATGCCGGGGATAGGGTCTCCATCGGCGCACTAAAGGTTCCGTCGCCATTTCCTAGAAGAACGGTGAAAGAGGCGTCACCGTTGCCATTGAGCTGCAGGTTCGCTACCACCAAATCGAGCTTCCCGTCACGATTGAGATCGGCGACCGCAAGCGGCCCCGGGTGAGTGTTTGCGGAGGATGGAATCGCTACGGGACTCCCGAAGGTCCCGTCGGGCTTGCCGAGGAGTAGTTGCAGCTGCGGCGTCTCGCCTGGGTATTGGGCAAGCCCATTCGCCACGATATCGGTGACACCATCTCCGTTAAAATCACCGACTGCGATCGCGGTCAGGGTGCTACCTCCGGTGAGACTGTAAGAAGGCCCGGTGCGGAAGGTGCCGTCTCCGTTGCCAAAAAGAATCGTAACCGACCCAGGGTCAGACGCATCGGCGACGGCAACGTCTAGGTAGCCGTCCCGGTCAAAATCTGCGACGGCGACGGCGTACGGAATGGTGAATTGCGGGAAGGTAGTGTATTTCGTAATGTCGAACTTCACTCCGGCCATGGCATTTTGTGCCAACAGGAACAGCGCAAGCGAAGAAGTCGTGATGAAGCGGGCGGTCGAAGGTTGCATAGGTCACTCCAGTTCCCGGGGCGAACGAAGATGCACTCGCCCTAATTCGAGGTGTTGCATTTATAGGTAAGGACTACTGTCAGATTCTGAAGTCCAGCGGCACTCAGTGGTGGAGTGGTTTGTAAACCCAATATCCATCCCGATGGATCCAACCCCTGCATTGGCAAGCCCGCAGGTGATGTCGCCTCCATAGAGGTTTATTGAAGAGGTCTTGCCTGTCGTCTGGATTGGGAACTTGGTGTTGGAGGTAGTCAGGTTCGTGATGACACCAAATTGCGTGAACGCCGCGCCGGTGCTGCCACCGATCGCGCCGATGCAGTATCCGCCCGTGAAGTTCTGGCAATAGACACCGCTTATCGCAAAGTGTTCAACGAGGTTGAGCTTTATCGCGCCAGCGACAGCGCCTGTCCCTGAAGCGTCGTTGAACTCAAGATCCTCTATTTGTAGGCCCTCTGTGATCGTTATGCCGTTTCCGATGGTGACAATGAAGATTCCGGTTGTGCCGCTGGTCAACCGGCTACAAGACGTACTGACGCCCAAAACGCCACATTGGCCCTTCAGGGTAACGCCTTGCTGAGTAGCGGAAACGCTAAGACCTAACCCGGTTATCTTGTAAGCCCCGAGCGGAAAGAACACCGTGCAGCCCAAGTTTCTCAAAGATGGGCAAGCATTGATGGCGTTCTGGATGGCAGTCGTGTCATCGGTCGTGCCGTCGCCCTTTGCTCCGTACGCTTTCACGTCAATCCATGGGCTCGGCCCGCTAAACGTCGTGCCGGGTGCGACGACTTGAGCGAGCAGAGTTGAAGGGCTGAGGACGCAAAGCGAAACTAGCAACGCGAGTCCGCAAATGACGATCAGTCTCGCGGGGGGGGGGGGGG